>JBAQYK010000180.1:0-6850 GCA_049299995.1 Candidatus Methanoperedens sp. | reverse complement strand
CAGCCGAATATGCCTGAAAAATCCAGTATCAACCTCGAAAATATTCTGAAAGTTGAGAGAGATGGACGAAAAAAACTTGTCCCGCTTGAGAGTGATTTTTATGAGAAAGTCGCCAGGCAGATAAGAGAACTTGAAGACGAAAAAAGAAAAATTGAAAACACTTACAGTACAAAATCTGCCATAATAGATGGTGAACTTAAAAATCTAAGAAATGTTGTTGAAAGCATTATCTACCATCGGATAACCAAGATCGACAAGGAAGCCAGACATAATGCTGAGATTTATTCCCTGCATGCGTCATCCAAAGAGGTTGAAAACCATGAACTTGATCCGATGACTCCTGAGGAGCGGGAGTTCTACAACAAACTGCTTGAACTGATGACAGAATATCGGGGCGAACTTTTTGATAAGATATTCAAAACAAAAGAAGAAAGATTAGTCCCGCCACAGCCAGTGGCGACTCAAGAAAATAAGCAAAAAGAAATTCCTATCGAAGACAAAAAGGATATAAGTAAAGAATACATTGTGGTGCGTCTGCTAAAAGACATTCCGACATTCGTTGGAGTCGATGGACGCAATTATACTTTAGCAAAAGAAGATATTGCGGTTTTATCGGCAGTGAATGCTAAAGCATTAATAAATCGTAAAGCAGCCGTGCAAATTACAGTTAAAAGGTGATTTTCATGAAAATACCCAAAAATTTCAATACATATTGTCCAGTCTGCAAAACCCATACTCCGCATGTAGTGGAAAGGGTAAAGAAAGGACAGGCTTCGACATTAACAAGAATATCGAGGCAAAAGTACAGACATACAGGCATAGGAAACTCAGGCAAATTCTCAAAAGTGCCGGGCGGGGACAAGCCCACAAAGCGCGTGAACCTCAGGTACAGGTGTACCAAGTGTAAAAAAGCGCACATTAAACCCAAATGCTTCAGGGCAGGGAAATTTGAACTGGTGGAGTCTTAAACATGGAACCCAAAAGCAGGTTTTTAAAAGTCAAATGTACCGATTGCGAGAATGAGCAGGTAATTTTCGGATGTGCAAGCACACCCGTAACCTGTCTTGTATGCGGAAGAACTATCTCTGAACCCACAGGCGGGAAGGCATTCATCAAAACGCAGATAGTTGAGGTTCTTGAATAATGGAAAGAAGCGGATGGCCCGAAGCTGATGACCTGGTTATATGCAGCGTCAAGAGGGTTACTGATTTCGGGGCATTTGTAGAACTGGATGAATACGGGCGGAAAGAAGGCTTAATCCATATCTCAGATGTGGCTTCAGGCTGGGTCAAGTACATAAGAGACCATGTCAGGGAAGGTCAGAAGATAGTATGCAAGGTACTGTATGTGGATCCTATCAAGCATCATATCGACCTGTCGCTCAAGGATGTTAATGAACACCAGCGCCGCGAAAAGATACAGGAATGGAAGAATGAACAAAAAGCCGAGAAGTGGATACAGTATGCGGCTAAAACCACAAAAACAGGAAATGAAGACCTGAATAAATTAATCGACTTATTTTATGAAACGTTTGGCAGTGTTTATTCGGCTTTTGAGAAATCAAGGTTCGAAGGACCTTCTGTACTGACGAATATCGGAATCGGTAAAGATTTTGCAGAAACAATTGCAAAGGTTGCAAACGAGAACCTGAAAAAACCGCAGGTTGATATTTCCGGTTTTATAGACCTCACATGCTATATTCCTGACGGGATCGAGCACATAAAGAAAGCATTGAAAGCGGCAGGAGACGCCGATGGGGAGGAAATCAGTGTGGAAGTCACATATATCGGAGCGCCAAGATACCGGATCCATGTCAAGGCGCCTGATTATAAAAAAGCGGAAGGCGTTCTTAAAAAATCTGCGCAAAACGCCATTAAAATTATTGAAAAGGCAGGCGGAAGCGGTGAATTCCACAGATATACAGAACAAAATACCTGAGTATGAATACATATTATGGTATCAAAAATAAGAAAATGCCCTTGCAGGAGATATACTCTCAAAGAAGTTTGCCCGGTGTGCGGGTCTCTGGCGAAATACTCAAGACCTGCGCGTTTTTCACTTGAAGACAGATATGGTAAATATAGAAGGATGACAAAGAAGACAGAATCATGATTAAAACAACCATTTTACGGGGTAAAAAACCACGGCTGAAAAGCCCTGTGCTTATTGAGGGGCTGCCCGGGGTCGGGCATGTGGGAAAACTGGTAGCTGAGCATATGGTGGAAGAGTTGGGTGCTAAAAAGATAATGGAGATTTATTCGCCTAATTTTCCTCCACAGGTCATGGTTGAAGACGACGGCACTATCAGGCTTGTCAGGAACGAGATATATGCATATAAGTCAAAAGGCAAACACGACCTTCTGATACTGGTAGGCGACCACCAGAGCGCTACGAACGAAGGGCATTATGAGTTATGCGGGGTGTTCCTCGATATTGCGGAAGAATTCAAGGTTGAGCGGATATATGCGCTTGGAGGATTTGGCGTGGGACAGCTTGTCGAGACTGAAACTGTTCTGGGCGCGGCAAACAATATAAAACTCGTTAAGGAGCTTAAGGAATACGGCGTGGAGTTCAGAGCCAATGAGCCGGGCGGGGGCATTGTGGGCGCATCCGGGCTGCTTCTGGGCTTGAGCGAACTTCGCGGAATCGATGCTGCGTGTCTTATGGGAGTGACGCCGGGTTATCTCGTTGACCCTAAAAGCGCGCAGGCTGTGCTGAAAGTGCTGTGCAAGATTCTTGAGATAGATGTGGATATGCAGCCTCTGGAAGAGCGGGCTGCTGAAATGGAAAAGATTGTTGCAAAGCTTCGGGAGATGGAGCAGGGTCAGATGCCTGTTTCTACGGATGAGGATTTAAGGTATATTGGTTAAGGAGGAAATGGTATAAGACCATTCCTTTATTTTATTCAATCTTCAGCGGCGTCTTCTTCTTGACCTCGGTCTTCGGCATCTTTATTTCAAGAACCCCGTTCTTATACGAGGCTTTTGACTTGTCCGGGTCAACAGGCGACGGTAAGGAAATCGCGCGATAATAACTTCCGCTTCTTCTTTCCCTGTACACATAGCCCTTCTCTTCCTTTTTTTCCTCATGCTTTGTCTCTGCCGATATCTCAAGCCTGTCCTCGCTGACATTGAGCTTGATATCCTGCTTCTCAAGACCGGGCATTTCTGCGGTGGCAATAACCTCTTTATCCGTTTCGATAACGTCGATGAAGGGCTCACGGTATTCTGCCGGGACAATTGCGCCGCCTCGTTCACCGGATGGCAGCATAAGCCGCCTCCCCGGTCTTCCCCTGAATTCTTCAAACATCCTGTTCATCATTTCTTCAAATCTTCTGAAATCATCCCATGGTTCCACCATTACTAACTACCTCCATTATTAGTTTAGTTCACGATTATACTTAAAATTAATCATACATATTTTGCGCAAAGGTGAAAAGTGCCGCGTATTATTAAAAGAACCCTACTTCCCCTTCAACATTCCAACTATCCTTCTTTTCTTCTCAATAGCCTGCGCTGCAGCTTTATCAACAGCCTTCTTCATCTCCTCAAAATTTCCCGGGGTCTTCTCGCCCACAAGCTTCTTGATAGGGGTATATGCAGACTCGCGAAAGCGCGGCGTAAAGTCGCGCGCTTTTCCGTTGATGATTAACTCTGCGCCTGCCCCTTCTTCCACTTTCCCGACAACATCGATAGCCACGCCTTTCCTGCGCACGCATTCCAGTATCTCATCCGCATATTCAGGCGGCGCTATTATAAGAAGGGCATCAAGCGACACGCCAAGATAATCTATCTCAAGCTCATCAAGCATCCCGAGCACCCTTGTATTCACAAGCTCGCGCATCCTTCCCTCCTCAAAAACAAGCTTAACTCCGGCAGTTCTTGAAATCTCCTTCGCATCCCCGCGCACCCCGCCGTTTGTCACGTCGGTCATTGCATGGATTTTCCCTATCAATCCGGCGTCGAACAACGCCTCGCATGCGTCAATGAACTTGAGGTTTATCGTCTCATCCACGATATCGTGCATGCCGTAATAGAGCGCGGTCGTTGAAACAGTCCCTCCGCCTGCGCCTTCAGTCATGAGTACGACATCCCCCGGCTTTGCCTGTATGCGCGCGGTCAGGTTATCAGCCACGCCGACTGCGCCCACGCCTCCGGTCATCCGTTCTCCTATTACCATGTCGCCCCCGATACGAAGCGTGCTGCCCGTAATCAGGGGAACGCCTGTCAGTTCCGAAACTGTAGTAATCCCTGCGATATGGTCGAATATCTTCGCGACATCGCCGTCATCAGCCACATGGATATCCGAAAGCATCGCCACCGGGCGCGCGCCCATGACATACACATCCCGAAGAGCGGCGCGGGCGACATGGAAGCCTGCGAGAAATGGAAAATCTGAGAGACGCGAGTGCATTCCGTCTATTGTGACTACGATATACCGCCCTCCGGCAAGCACAACGCCTGAGTCGTCAAGATGCGAGGAATCAACGACAGCGCCTGTTTTGCCAATTACCTCTGCAATCTTTTCATGGGTATAAAAATCCCCGGCGCCGCGCGAACCAACACCGAATTCGCCCATCGTTATGCCTGAGGTTACCGGCTTAAGAATATCCCCTTCCGGATTAATTGTCGCCCTTGCCTCCACAATAACAGCGCCGGCAATCTCCAGTGCATGCTTTCGCGAAATGTTCTTTATCTCAAGTATCCTGTCTGCTAACTTTTCCCTGAGAGCTTTGTCATTACGCAGGATGCCGCGCTTTGCATATCCTTCAAGGTCCATAATTCTCCACAAAATTACGGAGCATCCGAAGCCCGATAGCGCCGCTTTTTTCAGGGTGGAATTGCGTTCCTATAACATTTCCCGCCTCATTGGTGATAATAGCAGGGAACCCGATTCCATAATCGCACATGGCAGCCTCGTATTTCTTATCCGTGCATACGTAATACGAGTGCACAAAATACACAAAAGAGCCGTTATCCAGTCCTTTTAAGAGGGGTATATTCTTTTCAATAATAAGTGAATTCCATCCCATGTGAGGGACTTTCAATTCCGATTCCGGGAATCTGATTACCCTTCCAGGGATTATATCGATACCCCTGTGCAGCCCGCCTTCTTCGCTTTCGCTTGTTAGCATCTGCATCCCGAGACATATTCCAAGAAGTGGTTTTCCTTCATTGGCAGCATCCTTCACCATGCGTTCAAGCGTTGAAAAATGCAGCATTGCATCGCGAAAAGCCCCTACACCCGGGAGTATCAAAGCATCGGCGCGGTCAATTGCCGAGGGCTCATTTGAGATTTCAACGTCCGCGCCCAGGTATTGCAGCGCTTTCTCTATGCTGCGCAGGTTTCCAAGACCATAGTCGATTATTACGAGCTTCATTTTGTGTTACTCGACTTCTATGTTTAAATACATAAGCCGGGGAGTGAAAAAAAGGATTATTTTTTAGTGATTTTAATCCACTGGTACATCAGCCACTCAACCATCAGTAGAGCCAAAAGTAATTCCGTTACTGCAATGAGACGAACCGGATACCGAACCGCAAGATAACCATAATAGAAATCGGGGTGCCCAAGTCCTAAATATTCAAAAAAATTGTGGAGCGCTATCAATAATCCCACGATAAAAATCACGATGATATTCTTCATTAGAAATTTGTCTGCAAGGAATACTCGTGCTTTTAAAATATCGTGATCTATATTTTTCCATGCTGACAGCAATTTAAAAAAAAGGAATATTCCTAATATACCAAAAATAGCCGTGATACCGGAAACAAATGTTGTTAATCCTTCAAACATGCTATTCTATTTAAACTAAGGGTATATATAAAATTTATCTTTGTTTAGTATAATATATAAACTAATTTATTTAGTACTGATTAATTTCGCGATGTTATGCGGAATTTCTCAAGCCTTCGCGCTGCTTCTATCAGGGTCTCATCCTTCTTCGAAAAAGTAAAGCGAAGCTTATGCTTTCCCACTTCGCTTCTGTAGAAACTGCTTCCGGGAACTGCCGCCACGCCTATTTCCCTTACCATGTATCTTGCAAAAGCAGTATCATCCATCCCTGTACCTTCGGGTATATCAGCAAGTATGTAATACGCGCCTTCGGGCAGGCTGCACTTGAAACCCGCCTTTATTAAAGCATTATAGAGAAGCTTTCTCTTCCGGTCATACATGCTTGCAAGCTCTTCATAATACGAATCCGGGAACCTCAATGCAGTTACGCACGCGTGCTGAAGCGGCGCGGGCGCTCCCACTGTAAGGAAATCATGTACTTTACGAATAGCGGACGTGAGGGTTTTTTCCGCAAGCGCATAGCCGATGCGCCATCCGGTCACGCTGTATGTCTTTGAAAAACCGCTTATTGTTATCGTCCTATCCTTCATTTCATCAAGTGAACCGATACTGATGTGCTTTTTATTGTCGTACAGGATATACTCGTATATCTCATCGGTCACAGCAATAACGTCATAATCAATACACAGGTCAGCGATTAATTTTAACTCACCTTTCCCGAACACCTTGCCGCAGGGATTATTCGGGGTATTCAGGATGAGAGCGCGCGTCTTTTTATTAAATACGGAAGCAAGCGCCACCTCGTCAATGCTGTTGTCGGCATTCAAAGGAACAAAACGGGGAACTGCGCCCGAAACTGCGGCGTCGGGTCCATAGTTCTCGTAAAACGGCTCAAATACCACGACCTCATCGCCTTCATTCAGTAAAGCCAGCATCGAAGCCATCATTGCTTCAGTTGAGCCGCATGTTACGGTTACCTCGCTATCCGGGTCAGCCTCGATATGGTTGTACTCGCGGGCTTTTCGTGAAATCTCATCCCGCAGGTCTTTTGCTC
>JBAQYK010000179.1:0-20053 GCA_049299995.1 Candidatus Methanoperedens sp. | reverse complement strand
ATTGAGACGTTTTTAAAGAAATAAAACCATTGGGGCTATCCTTTCTCTGCCAGCAATCTTGCGACGGCATACGCCGGAAAAACTTTTGATATCTCTTTTCCGAATTTTTTTGATACACGGATGCACTCAAATCCAGCCTCTTCGGCAGCTTTTTCAACCAGGAATTCGCCAAGACCGCAGGCTACTATCCTTTTAATGCCATGCCTTTTTGCCGCACCGCGTAAAGCCTCCGTGATGTTTTTTACCTGTTTTTCGATTGCTTGATGCGCTATTGAAAATATCTCTTCTTCTCCTATTTCCGAGAGGTCTGCGCATACCACGCGCGCAAGCCTTCGTTTTGCATCAACAATGCTTTTTTCCGCCCCGTCCGGCGTGTCGCAGGTATATTCTTCCCCTGAAATCATGCCCAGCACCATGTATGCATCGCCAGTTATGGCAAATAATTCAGAGGAGGTACGGCAATATGCGCCGCCAAGCATAACCTTGTCAAGAATTGCAGCGATGTTCGTGCGCAGCGCCCCTGTATATACAAGCTCGTTATTTTTCAGGCGCTCAAAATCAGTCCCGTGCGCATGAGGCACGCCATTCATGACCGGGATTATATCAGTAGTGGTTGAGCCTGTATCCACGAATATGCAGTCCTTATATTCCCTCCCGGCAAGAAGCGCAGATGCCATCCAGTTAGCAGCAGCTATGCTTCGCCTTTTTTCTTTGGTAAAAACCCCGCTGCTGTCCATGAAATAAGCATCGGAAAAGGCATTGTTAACAGCATCGATAATGTAAGATAAACCCGTGTCCTTGTCAGGAAAGCAATCAGCAAGCTCCCCCGTGATTACCACGCCTGTCTTTTCAGGTTCCAGGCGATTTGCAATATCAAGAAGCGCCTCGGGAAGCCTTGTGTTCTTCCAGAGAGGAATGTAATGCAGTTCTACTATCCTGCCGTCGCTTGATGCAATTTTGGTGTTTGCGCCGCCGATATCGATGCCGAGAATCATGAGATACGGTTTGGTTTAGGTGGTTAAAAAGACTTTTGAAATAACAGTATAAGGGTTGGCTCAAGACCCTGTGTTATTCCATGCCAATGGCATTATGTAATTCTTATGATACCTCAGGCACTGGAATTTCAGCAACAGGAAACAACTTTTTGCTTTTCATGAACTCTCGCGCTTTCTTAATCGCCGTTGAATAGACAAACATCCAGCCTTCGTTAATAAAAATAGTCCCGTCTCTTATGGTTTCCTTTCTCAACGTTCCAGCCCCGAACTCCATCAGCAGCTGGATTGTAGCCACGCATGCTGCCGAATATTCGTCCATATCCCTGGATTCGGTGGCAATATCATGGAGCAGCATTTTAAACAAGCTTCTGAATTTATTGGATGGGATGTATTGTTTTTCGCCGGTTTTCATAAGAACATTGATTTCAATAAGGTCGTCAGTCAATTTGTTAACCTTGTCTTCGTTCCAGTGTTCTGTCGGGTTATCTGTCAGTTCATATGCCGCCCAGACATTCCTCAGGTTTTCTTCTATTTCTTCCTTATTTTCAACCCGTTTTATTGCGTATTCGGATGATTTTAATTCAGGTATAGTGGATATATAAAGCCTCAAAAGATTTCTTAGTTTCTCACCGTTTTCCCCTTCAACTACTTTCACTTTTTTAAGAATCTCATATTCTATGTCGCTGAGTGTCACTTTCAACTCTTTTGGCATTTCACACCTTTAAAATAAAAACCTGATTGAAGATTTGATTTTTCTGCTTCCATCGAACCCGGGTGAATAATATATATTATTCATTCGACCAGCTCCGCCAAGAAAGTGCATTGGTCTGCCCCCTCAATAAGGCATTCTGCGCCTTTTTTGCAGTAATAACGTGTATCCAGGTGTTTTCTTGCAAGTCCTCCAAAGAATCCTCTCAATATATCACAAAATATACATTTTTTGCCGCGAAGAGGCAATCCTTTAACATGGAATGTAACTTTTTTTTCCGATATTTCAACTGAGATTATAATACCTTCGTTTTCAAACTCTTTCCGGATATCTTCGATTCTTATTGTCTTAATATCCAGTGCAGCCTGCTCTCCGGCTTCAAACATCAACACTGAATTGGCAGCTTCTGTAACTATATTATTGCAGACATCGATATAAGATTCTAAAAATTTCCTGAACAATCATTCACCCCTTTATTCATTATTAACTTTCGAATTCCATTCATAATAAGCCTTTCTCTCGAATTAAGAATAAGTTTTAATATCCGTATCCCCATTTTACCCCCGATGCTCAAGCGTGAAAATATCCTTATCGAAGCTCTCCCCTATATCCGTGAGTTCTACGACTCTATAATTGTAATCAAGATGGGGGGGCATGCCATTGTAGACCCAGCTATAATGGAGATGATAGTGCAGGATATCGTTCTATTAAAATTTGTGGGTATCCATCCGGTGATAGTTCATGGAGGAGGTCCTGAAATCACAGAAAAAATGGAACGCATGGGAAAAAAACCGGAATTTGTGGCAGGTTTGAGGGTAACGGATGACGAAACCCTTGAGATAGCCAGGATGGTGCTGGTGGGCAACGTCAACAGCAAGATAGTTTCACTCATAAGCAAACACGGCGGCAAAGGTGTCGGTCTTTCAGGAAGCGACGGCAGGCTCATCGTAGCAAAAAAGCTCGCCCCACAGCGCGTTACAGTCGGCGGGGTCGAGAAAGAGATTGATCTTGGCTGGGTTGGTGAAACCGAATTAATAAATCCCGAGATAGTAATGATACTTGCAGGCAAGGGGTATATCCCAGTCATCTCACCGATTGCAACAGATGAAAAAGGGAATGACCTGAACGTGAACGCCGACACCGTAGCAGGGGATATCGCATCCGCTCTCGGGGCTAAAAAATTAATAGCTCTTACGGATGTCCCCGGTGTTCTGCGTGATCCCCATGACCCGGACACACGGATTTCAAAAATTGCTTTTGAGGAGATTGAAACACTTATTGCGGATGACATTATAAGCGGAGGTATGATACCAAAGGTCAAATCAAGCGCCGCCGCTCTCAAAGGCGGCGTGAGACATGTCCATATTATCGATGGCAGCCGTCCGCATGCCCTCCTGCTTGAACTGTTTACACATGAGGGTATTGGAACAATGATATACAGGAAAGAGTGAATTAAGTGACTGGAAAAGAAAATAAATCTGAAACGGAAACCGTTGTTAAAACCATAACCCCGGATGAGCGAAAGCGGTTATTGATAGAAGGGATAAAAAAAACGGTAGTGCCGGCATTCATCAGTGCGGCTTTTGCCATATTGTTTTTCTTGAAGTTTGGAGATGCAAAAGAGGGAGTTTCATGGTTTTCGGTTCTTCTCTTAGTCGTCCTCCTCTCGTATTATATCCAGAGGTTTTTATATCCTTTAATCGGCGTCAGGGTAAAGGAATTTGAGACAAAAGACTGGCTGTATGTGGAATTTTTGACTGTTATTTACTTACTGGTTTTCTGGACGCTTCTGTTAAATTGAGGTTGGTGTTTTATGCGACTTGCGGTTTTAGATAGGGATAGGTGCCAGCCCAAGATGTGCGGGCTTCAATGCATAAAGTTCTGCCCGAGGGTGAGGACGGGCGATGAGACAATAGTTATAGGCGATGATGAAAAACCCGTCATCTCGGAAGAATTATGCGTGGGATGCGGTATCTGCGTGAACCGCTGCCCGTTTGGCTCAATAATTATTATCAGCCTGCCGGAAAAACTTGAAGAGGCAACGCACAGGTACGGTAAAAACGGTTTTGCTTTGTACGGGCTTCCTGTTCCGGTCGTTGGCAAAGTAACAGGCATCCTCGGTCCCAACGGGATAGGAAAAAGCACAGCCATAAACATACTTTCAGGAACGCTGAAACCCAACCTTGGCAGGGGAAGGATAGGGTGGGAAGAGATACTTGAATATTATGCCGGCACGGCGCTTGCCGATTATCTTGAAGGCGTCTCAAAGGGAAAGGTGAAGACATCGCAGAAACCGCAGTATGTGGACATGATTCCCAAAAAATTCAAAGGGAAAGTCTCGCAGCTTTTATCAAAAACAGATGAAAGGGGTGTCCTTGGGGAACTCGTATCCAAGCTTGACATCGCGGACATTACAGACCGGAAAATCGAAGAATTAAGCGGCGGCGAACTTCAAAGAGTTGCGCTTGCAGCATGTGTTGCAAAAGAAGCCGATTTCTATTTCATAGACGAGATAAGCCCGTATCTTGATATTTACCAGAGAATTAAAGCTGCCCAGATTATCAGGGAACTTGCAGAGAATAAAGCCGTAATGGTGGTGGAACACGACCTTGCAATACTGGATTTGCTTGCGGATGTAGTCCATGTAGCATACGGCACGCCAGGTGGTTTCGGTGTCATTACCCATCCGAAAGGAGTAAGAGTGGGAATAAATGAATACCTGAAGGGGTTCCTGCGTGAGGAAAATGTCCGAATCCGGACAGAAGCCATAAAGTTTGACATCCATGCGCCGCAGCTTACAAAAGAAGTTTCATCTCTTTTGACCTTCGAGCAATTCTCTAAAAAGTATGACGGGGGTTTTGAGCTTGTTGCGGCGGGCGGCGAGATAAGGAAAAGCGAAGTTACCGGCATCGTTGGACCAAACGGCATCGGAAAATCCACTTTCGTGAAGATACTGGCGGGTGAAATCGAGCCGTCGGATGGGAAGATAGATATGAATATTAAGGTATCCTACAAACCCCAGTATATCAAAGCCGAAGAACCTGTATTGGTTTCTGATTACCTGCGCTCGATAACGAAAAAGCTTGATACGAGTTATTACCAGACCGAGATTCTAAAACCGCTCCAGCTTGAGAGGCTCATGAACCAGAAGCTTGATGATTTAAGCGGCGGGGAACTCCAGAGGGTTGCGATTGCGGCATGCCTCTCGCGAACGGCAGACCTGTATCTTCTGGACGAGCCATCGGCGCATCTTGATGTTGAGCAGAGGGTGCTTGCTACGAAGGTTATCAGGCGTTTTGCCGAGAACAATAAGGTGACGGCAATGGTGGTTGACCACGATATTTACATGATAGACATGCTGAGCGACAGGCTTCTTGTTTTTGAGGGCGAGCCCACGAAGAGGGGCGAGGTTCACGGACCTTTTGACATGAGGCAGGGCATGAACAGGTTCCTTAAAGGTATTGGAATCACGTTCAGGCGGGACGAAGAGACCAGGCGACCGAGAGTGAATAAGCTTGATTCGCAGCTTGACAGGACGCAGAAGGCGGAAGGGGAGTATTATTACAGCGTGGAGGGGAGTTGAGACTTAGTAGAGTATGCCATTGGAGATTTTAGCTATGGTCAACTTTAAGCTAATTGCAACAAAGCTTGGTGAAGGTTTGAAAAACGATTCATCCATCAATGAAATCAATAGAATCGCAAAGGCTGTTTTTAATTTTGATATAATATCTCATCCTCAAGAGAGTATTACTTCATCACGCTCGCAACTTATTTATGACTGGGTGATGACAGTCTCTGAACAAATGATTGATGAGAGAACGAAATTGCTTTTGCTTGATGAATTCATCCGTAACCTAACCCCTGTAGATAGCCCACTTCGTAGCCTTACTCGTTTTTCAGATGTTGAAGAGTCTGCAAACTTTTGGTCAATTATTCACCCCGCAATAGTAAGTATAGCAAGAAGCAAATTTGAAGATGGATATTTTGCAGATGCGGTTGAATCGGCACTAAAAGAAGTTAATAAGCGTGTGAAGGATTATGTCAAAGCCAGAATTGGGCAAGAACTTGATGGAGCCCCCTTGATGAACCGTGCCTTTTCCGTAGATAGACCCATCATTATTTTAGATAATATGGGGACAGATACAGGACGAAATATTCAGATAGGATATATGCAAATTTTTGCTGGCTCTATGACAGGAATTCGTAATCCCAAAGCACATGCGAACCTAACTATAGAAGAAGCCCGCGCGATTCATTTTATATTCCTTGCAAGTTTGTTGATGTGCAAGTTGGACGAGGCAAATGTTCCATAATTGCGCCGCCCTTAAAAAGCCCGAAAAATTATCCAGTAGCATTTAAGTGAGGTCTGAGATGGGAAATTACATGACACCCGAGCTTGAAATTATCAAGGATTTTTTAACTAAGACACTTGAGGCAGTTGATTCTGAAACGGCAATTATTTGCAAGCGCGAAGAATCTGGTGAATTTCACGGTTTAGACGATTTCTCAAATGCTTTGTATGCTCCAATGGAACGAGAGGCAATTGCTATAAGGGCTGTGTTCTATGAAATCTATTCTCTCATTGAATGGGAGCTTCATAATCTTGCTGCTGAACCTTACCAGTTGTCCACTCAAAACACTTCTACTCCACGATCCGCTACAAGTATAAAGTTTGTTTATGATATGCCGATTGGAAAAGTCCAAGGATTAATAGAACGATACTATAAAATTAGTTTCTCAGATATGCCAAGTTTTGCTGAAGTCGACCATATACGACACACAGTAAATGCTTTCAAGCATCGAAAAGGATTCAAGGACTTTCGCCGTGATAAAGTGTCAAAAATACCAGAAAAGTTTCAACCGAGCAGAGAAAATGCTTATCAAGCTATCGATGATGCAAGCACTTTTCTGAAGGCACTATGGAATGAATCAAAATTGAGGTAAAAATGATAAACTAACTCAACTTTACTAGCACATCAGCACATCATATCCTTTAATGCAAAGCTCACAACATTTTCTTCTTTCTCTCCGAAATGTCATCCACATACCTAAAAGAAGTAATCTTTGTTTCATGCGGTCCTCCCCACTCTTCAGGCTTGATTGATGCCTCTTCTATTTCTTTTATCGCCTTTTCTCTCTCATCCTGCGTATATTTTTTCATTGTAATCATGTGTTACATCATTTCCTATATAACTTCAGACGACGGCATGACCGATAACAAGCATTATATAAACAGAACACAAAAATTAGTACTATGGAATCAACAATCGATTTAGAAGACAGGTTGGTCAAACTGGATAAAGCCCTTCATGGCATCATGCAATCAGTGAAGCACCATAAAGTAATGGATAAAGAGGCTGAAATAAAAAGCGTCAGAGAACTTGTCCAAAAGATAGGCTCACATCGAGTTGATGAAAGGGATACTACATCAATAATCAGAGAAATGCGGGAAAAATCCTATGACATTTAGACTTCCTTCAACGCTTACAATAGACTCCAGTGTACTTGTTAAAGCGCTTGTACCGCCTTTAAGGCGAAAAGAAGACGAGATTTACAAGCAGCAAATGCAATTGCATACTAAAGCGCTGCGAATTTTTGAAGACGTGGTTCGCAAAAATATAGCGATGTGCATACCATCCGTGGTTTTAATAGAGGTTGGAGCCGTAGTTTCTCGGATGACAAACGATGAATGGCTTGCAAAAGAAGCTGTCGAAAAAGTCAGGACGCACGCAATTCAGATTTTATTTGATTACGACCTATTAGAACCTACGATTTTAACTGCTATACAAACAAAAGCAAGTGGATTTGATAATCTAATACTATCGTGCGCCATATCAACAGGTTGTGCAATTATCTCAGACGACTCAAGACTGCATGAAATAGCAAAGGAACATGGACATGAGAGCTACTTGTTAAGAGAACTTGTATAAGTAGAAGGGGTTATTAAGAAAATTGCTATCTATACTCTACACATTTTATTACCAAAACTATTAAGTAATACTAAAATAAATGTATTACTATTATGAAATCAAAACAAAGAATTGTTGGTATTACATCAAAGGGACAGGCAACAATTCCTGCTGAAATGAGAAGGCGGTATAAGTTAGAAAAGCGGGCGCTCATAGTTGATACCGATAAAGGTCTGCTGATACTGCCCACCCCAAAACCTGGGGATGAAATGGGAAGCCTTAAAGGACTTTTCAATAAAAAGGCTGGAGAACTGCTGAAGGAAGCACGCAAAAAGGATAAAATAAGGGAAAAGGCACTGGAGGGGCTTTGAAGTACGTATTTGATACCGAAGCAATATTGATATTTTATCTCGGCGAGGATGGTGCGCCGAAAGTGCTGGAGTTGCTTGAGCGCGTTCGGGATAAAAAGGAAAAAGGCTATATGAGCATAATCAACCTGACCGAATTCTATTACATTCTTTACCGCAAAAGCCCTGAAATCGCAAAGCAAAAAGTTGAAAATCTTCTCTCTTTCGGGTTAGTGCCCTCTGAAATAAAAGATGATGACCTGTGGAGAGAAGCGGGAAAACTGAAAGCGCTGCACAACATCCCGCTGGCTGATGCATTCGCGGCAGCCACTGCAAACCACCTCAAAGCCACCCTTGTGGCAGGAAAGGATGCTGATTTTGAGGGAGTAGATGTGGATATTATGAGGATTTGATGGGCTTATTGACGCTGTTTTTAAACAACGAACTCCTGCTCTGAGAGGGGAGACGAAGAAGATGTGTATAGTCCTGTGCAGTTCCGAAATAATTATTAAGCAGTAAGTATATTGCTTATTAAGGAAGATATTATGAACGGGGGAAAGATGTCTGAAATATATAGTCATGTATTGCATGATTTACGGGAAGTAGACGGGGTGAAAATGCTTGCTCTTGCCAGCAGGGATGGCTTTCTTATCGCCGAACATGCCAATGATAAGATGGAAATCCTGACGATGATGTCAGCAACCATGCTAAGGGCGGCAGAAACAGCAACCAATAAAATCGAACACGCAAGATCCAACCTTGTGACTGTGGATTTTAACGGGGGAAAACTGATTACTGCTCCGGCAGGGTCAAAAGCGCTGGTTTCATTGATAGCCACCCATAATGCGAGCCTTGACCCTATTATCAGGGAGCTTGAAAGGACAATCGGGAAAGTAAAAGAAATAATCTGAGCAGAGATAAAAGTTAAGTCCTCAAGAAATGTATTAAGGGCATGGCTGTTTCAATCGCTCTTGCAGGGAAACCAAACTGCGGCAAATCGACATTTTTCAAAGCCGCGACGCTGGCAAACGTTGAAATCGCCAATTACCCTTTCACCACCATAGATGCAAACCACGGTGTCGCCTACGTGAGAACAACCTGTCCATGCCGTGAATTGAAACTCAATTGCGGAAATTGCAGGGACGGTATCAGGTTTGTGCCAATAGAAATGATAGATGTCGCAGGACTTGTTCCTGATGCCCATAAAGGACGCGGGCTTGGCAATGCTTTTCTTGACAATTTGAGACAGGCAAAGGCGATTATTCATGTCATAGACGCCTCCGGCGGAACGGACATTGAAGGAAACCCTGTGCCTGTGGGTTCGCATGACCCGCTCGGCGATATAGAATTCCTTGAACACGAGATTACAATGTGGATGTTCGGAATCCTGAAGCGAAACTGGGAGAGGTTATCGCGCAAAGTCCAGGCTGAAGGGTTGAAACTGGAAGAAACTATTGCAGGGCAGCTTGAAGGCGCCGGGATTACCGATGCTCATGTAAAAACAGTGCTTACTAAACTGAAACTCCCGCGCGATAAACCCCACATGTGGACTGACGAACAGATTATTGAACTTTCAGACGAGCTAAGGGCTGGAAGTAAGCCGCTCATCATCGCTGCAAATAAGATAGATACAGCTTCGCAGGAGAATATCGAGAAACTTGTGAAAGCCGGCGCAATACCTGTCAGCGCCGCGGCAGAAGTTGTGCTGCGGCTTGCTGATAAAAGCGGGGCGGTCAAATACGTGCCCGGGGATGTGGATTTTACGGATTCGCCCAACCTCTCGGAGGCGCAAAAAGAGGCGCTCTCTAAAATACGCGCCCTGATGAAGAAAAATGGGGGCACAGGCATCCAGAAGTGTATTAATGAAACTGTATTTGCTCTCCTTGACCTTGTCGTGGTTTATCCTGTCGAGGATGAGAATAAGTTCAGCGACAAACAGGGGAGGATTCTTCCAGATGCATTCCTGGTAAAAAAGGGGAGTACACCCAGAGACCTTGCTTTCATGGTGCATACTGATATTGGTAAGGGTTTCCTCTATGCTGTGGATGCGCGCACCAAGATGAGGCTTGGGGAGAAGCATGAATTGAAAAACGGGGATGTTGTGAAGATTGTGGCTGTGAAATGAGGCTCCAAACAGCATATATTATAGTTCTTCTATTAATCAGGTTTCGAAAATCCCCTTATTTTTCTTCAACCACAAATTTACAATGACGATGCCCTGTCCCGCAACATTCAGTTTCTTTAACATTGCAGTCTAAATCCAATTTGCTTGAAAAAATCCCTTCTATAATTCCCTCATCCATTGAACACAATGTTTTTCCAACAGCCGGCATTTTACTGCAATGGTGGCAATTGTTTACCAGTATTGCAAGGTCTTTGCCTTCGATAACGGTCATATCCCCAAGCTTATGATGTTCCCAAAAAAAAGACAGTTCTTTCAAAACCCCCTCATAGTCCCTGGATTTGAATCCGCCCCCGATTTTTGTTCCTAAATCATTACCCATTCTTTTCAAAATCGGTTGCGGGTCAATACCATATGCTTCCATGCTGTATCTAAAACTGCAAAAAAGGTCTTCTTTAAATGAATTACCATTCAATACCGATGTTGCAACGTTATCCAGGTGCTTATCGTATTGATTACGTGATGGAGGTATAGAATGTGCAAGGTAAAGGGCATTCAACACGAAATATTTTTTGCGCTTATCGTTCTGGAATGTTTTCTCCTCTATCAGGTTCAATTCCTCAAGATCATGCAAATGCACAGATATGGTGGATTTGGCTTTTCTTGAGTTTTCCACAAGCTCATCGAATGACTTTGTGCCATTTGAAAGAAGTTCGAGTATTTTCAGCTTGACCGGGCTGTCCAATGCTACCATACCCGAATCGGTTGATAAAATTGCAGTAGTCCTGTCCTTTTCCATTATCTGTAAATTGTTTTAGTAATATAAATAATGTTCGCTTCTGTACGAAATTAATCATTTTTGGGTACAACATAAATATGAATCTACCAATATGATGGATAATATGACGCGGGATAAACGCACTATCAAATTCACAAAACCAATCGTATCAAATCCTGAGGGTTTGCAGCTTGCCACTCCCGAAATCGTTGCAGAATACATAGCAAAAAGGCTAAAAACCGGCATAATCGCCGACCTTGGCTGCGGAATCGGGGGTCAGGTCATTTTTTTTGCAAAGGAATGTAAAAAGGTCTATGCTGTGGAAAGAAATCCGCAAAAACTTGAATTCGCAAAAGAAAATTGCAGGTTGTATGGCGTCAGCAATGTGGAATTCATCCTTGGAGATGCGCTGTCTGAAGAAGTCAAAACACGGGTTTCCGATGCTGATATTATCTTTTCTGACCCTGCGCGTCCTTTATCCGAGAAGGAGCGGACGCTGGAGAACCTTGAGCCCCCGATTATTGAAATATTGAAAATGTATTCAGACATCACGCAGAATTTTGCATTTCATGCGCCCCCGCAGATAGCGCCTGAGCGGCTTGTTTTTGACTGCGAGCGCGAATACCTGTCTTTGAACGGGCAGTTAAACAGGTTGACGCTTTATTTCGGCGCTCTGAAACGATGCGAGCGAAGCGCGGTTGTTCTGCCGGGGGAAGCGAGGCTCTGTTCTTCAGATGCGCCTGCGATTAAAACAGGCACGTTGCAGGAGTATGTTTATGAGCCGGAACCTTCGGTCATGAAGGCAGGACTTTTAAATGAACTGGCGCAAACAATAGCAGGAGCTGGCAAGGAAATTTGCTTTTATAAAGGGGATGAGCGGCGCACCCTATTAACTTCATCTGAACTGATTGATTCACCGTTCTTTAAGGACAGGTACAGGGTTGTAAGTAAAACCGAAATGGATATTTTGAAACTAAAGGGGATTTTAAAAGCTGAAAAAGCAAAAAATGTTGTGCTTCGCCTTGATATTGAACCCTGGAAATACTGGGAGCTAAGAAAAAAGCTTGAGGAAGGGTTGGCAGGCACAAGGACGCTGCATGTGTTCGGGTTCGGGAATGAGGTAGTGATTGGGGAGAAGATAAAAAGATGATGGGGCAAAGCTTATAACAGTTAAAATCATCATTATTTTCACTCATGATCCCCGAAAAATGCAAATCTTGGAAACTCGCCAACACCCCGTTACTCAATTACTGGTGCAAATGCATCTGCGGCAATACAGGCGGAAAGCTGTGCGAGCCATGGTGCAAAATCGTGGAAAAGTACGGCTTGTGGACGCTTCTGGTA
Source organism: Candidatus Methanoperedens sp. (assembly GCA_049299995.1). Classification (GTDB taxonomy): domain Archaea; phylum Halobacteriota; class Methanosarcinia; order Methanosarcinales; family Methanoperedenaceae; genus Methanoperedens. The sequence continues at coordinate 7,849 of JBAQYK010000179.1, read as the reverse complement.
ACGATTGGAGTGCCTTCAGTCGTGATATTACTACTCATTCTTAGAATATAATCGCTCAAGGAACCACATAAATCCCCTTCCCCGTCTTAACAATTTTAATCTCATTCCCCGGCTCTGCGCTCAGGAATTCCGGTCTCTTAATAGTAACAGACTCGTATGTATCAGGATCCATCACCTGAATTGTTTTCCCCTCATCAGCAACCAGCACCGCAGAAACTGCATCCTGTCTCATGCATAATTTTTTTACTTCCATCAGGTCATTGAAATTTTCCATGAACCTTTTTCCGGTCTCAAGGTCAATACCGCTCACATGCTTCCCGCAGCCCTGGACTTCAACAACTTTATCATCAACGCTTATTATGTCCCCGCGCACGAATTCAGGCAAGCGGAGGGCAAAAGTGATGCGATAAAGGTCTTCGCCGTTCTTCTGCCCTACAAGCTTGGGCGACTCTGTGAATTTACCCCCGAAAACATCGATTATAGCCCTGCAAATCTGCTTCCCGAGCTTTATCGACCCTGCGTATAAATCAACCCCCTCGTCAAGTTCCTCGGTCTTTGCAATGAACGCAAGCCTGTCCCCCTTCTCCTGTGCCCGGACTGCCACATTCCCGGCAATGTTCTTGCATTGCAGAAGCTCCTCATGAGTAGGGAGCCGCCTGTCAGCCCTTATCTGCACAATGCCCTCAAAATACCCACCCGAAATCCTGCTGCATGTATCGCAGGTCTCCCAGCTAATCCTCACTTCAGCATCAGCCACCGCCTCTATGGGCGCGCCTTTAATCTCGGCTTTTGCCTCTATATGCGCGCTATATCTGGAATAATCAAGCTGTTTGGGGGATATTGTCAGCATAAGGTTCTTTGCCTGGTAATCAAGCTTCAAAGAATCCTTTACACATTCTATAATGGTCTCGCTTTCATCTTCTTTAGATGCCCACTTTCCCTTCTTGAAGACTGACCCGCACGTCGGGCATATCTTCGAGTAAACAACAGCAGGGCACTCAATCAGTTTTTTATCCCCGACAAAACACTGTTTGCATACGCTATCGTAAAAAACGTCGGTATCCTCACCACATTTAGGACAGAATAAGGTAGCCATTATTGGATCCCTAAGGTACTTCTGACCGCAGAAACCACGCTGCTTTTCGAATTATGGACTGGCTTCCAGCCGAGTTTTTGTAATTTCCCGATGGAAAGCAGCATCCTTGGTACATCCCCTTTCCATCCGCGCTTCCCGCCTGTATAACTGAAAGCGACATCTTTTAATCCCATCTCTGAAACCACTATCTCGCCTATCTCTGTGGAATTGATTGTATCGTTTGAACCTATATTGAAAATGTTTGCCATTTCATGGCTGTTCTTTACTGCATACAGAATCGCATCCACGCAGTCGGAAACATGAATATATGACTTGCGCTGCTGCCCATCGCCAAGTATTTCAAGCGAGTCCGGATTATTCCTGAGCTTGTTTATGAAATCCACGATAATCCCGTGGGTGCCTCGTTCACCTACGATATTCGCGAAGCGGAAAATCCATGATTTCATGTCAAAGGTATGACAATATGAAGTTATGAGCGCCTCGCAGGCAAGTTTTGAGGCGCCGTATAAGGATATTGGGACGAGGGGGCCGTAATTTTCAGGCGTGGGAATAATAGTCGCTTCGCCATATACAGTGGATGTGGATGTAAAAACGATATTCTGCTGTTTGTTCATCCGCATCGCTTCAAGTACATTATATGTAGCAAAGATGTTCTGCTCAAGATGTATTTTTGTATTCTCTGCTCCAAGGCGGACATCGGGATTGGCTGCAAGATGATAGATTATATCTGCGCCCTGTATTGCTTTTTTGAGTTTTTCGAGTTCAAGGATGTCAAGTTTAATAAATTTGAAATTGGGATTTTTGAGATGTTTCTCGATAAAATCCATTCTTCCTGAACTAAGGTTATCAATAACAGTTACTTCATTATCCTGTGAAAGCAGCCTGTCAACCATGTGGCTTCCAATAAACCCTGCTCCTCCGGTTACTATTATTTTGTTCTTCATGGGTGTTTTGATTAGAATTGGTCTTTTAACCGCCAAAGCCTTCTATTGAAGTCAATTTACAGTTTCTTGAATTATTTTCTCACGTATCCACGCATTTATTAATTTGTCGTAGCTCTGCTTCTTCCTTTCCGCAATTTTTTTGAGTTTGTTTCTCAGGTCGCGGTCAATGTCTAACATAATCTTACGGCGCGGCAGACATACCTCAAATTCGACTGGCTCGGTATCCTCAATATAATCAGCAAAGCTGTGGGTATCCCAGTACTCTGCGGCTTCTTCAAGGGTTTTGAATTCAGGGATTTTTTTCATAATTATAGCCTTTTAAACAATGATTTTTCTTTTTTGTCCATTTCTCTGGCGCTCAGTATCAATGCTTTGTTATCTTTCTTAAATATAAAGACTATGAACAGAAAGCGATTAGCATCTGTTTTTCCGAGGACATAATATATGTTCTCTTCAATATAATTACCTTTTGGCCCGCGCCTGATATCTGGCTTGTTTCGTAAAGCCTCCTCTACTTCATCGATAGTGACATTGTGTTTGTTACGTATTTTCTCAACGATATTATCAAGCCAGATTAGTCTGGTTATTTTAATTGTCTCACCTGCCGGATTTTCTGCAATCTTTTCTATCCATGTTCATTGATTTAGTCGTGTGCGCTGAAATAACCGCTGGCACTGCCCCTATCGCCGTACAGGTCTCAAGCGAAACGCCTTTTGATGTTATATCAAGATGGTACTGCGCCAGCTCAAATAATTCCTTCGGAAGTCCTTTATGCCCAAGTCCGATAAGGAAGAGAAAAGACTTCTTCATATTAATTAATTCTGCAAGCGCATGCAGTTGAATCTGTTTCTCTTTTGAAGGGTGTGATGTGGTTACAACAACCGAACCGAACTGCGGCTGGAATCCCTTTTCGGGAAGGTCGAAAACGAAAAATCTCCCGGAGTTGAATAATTCTTCAAGATATTTTCCTGACTCACCAATAGTGGTTTTATCCTTGACAAAAGTCACAAGTTCTTCTGCACTCATCTTAAAAGGATAATCAAAAAGAGCCAGATTGAACCCGAAAGCGTGCGCAACCGGCGCAGCCCTGGCAATACTTCGATAATGCGCTTCATGGAGCTTTATTTTATCATAGGTATTCACAATTCCAAGAGTCAGCATATCTTTTCTTAGGGTCAAAGATGATAATAAAGTTGCTGAACAGATTTTATCTTAATTATCGAAAAGACACCGGGTGCGCTAAATCCCAGGTTGCGACTTATCGGTGAATTTCTAATATCCCACAAGGCTTATTAACGCCAAAACCATTCATAAAAAATAGGTGATAATATGTGCCTTGTAGATTCCTCCACCACAGTTGACATCGACTCCGGGGACTTCAGCCCTGCTGAATATTATTGTACTGAATGCAAGAACAAATTCAAAGGGTTAGGAAAGAAAATCCGCTGTCCCTCATGCATGTCTGCCAATGTGAAAAAAGTTTAATGCTTTCCATTATAAATCCAGGTACGTGTACCTGTTCATGACATTTTTATAATTATTCATTATATCTTCAGCCTCTGACTTGGACAAACAATTCTCCCGAAGCGCCTGGTTTACTTCGGATTCAAATGCTTCAAGCAGATAATTGTTATTATATTTGACATAACCCAGGACATCACAAATCCTGTCCCCGTTGACAATCTGTTTTATATGCCATCCGCCGCTGTCATCCACTATAATATGCGCCTCATTTGCCGAGCCGAATAAATTATGATAATCCCCGATAGTATCCTGATATGCGCCTATCATGAGTACAGCCAGATAATAAGAGCCGTTGTTCAGGTCATGGAGTTCAAGTATTTCCTTAACATCTTTTAAGTCCACGAACTTGTCGATTTCCCCGTCCGAGTCGCATGTTATGTCCACTATGGTCCCGTATTCCGTGGGTTTCTCGTTGAGCCTGCTGACAGGAACAACCGGGAATAATTGTTTTATTGCCCAGAAATCAGGAACAGACTGGAAAACTGAAAAGTTCCCGATATATTTTTTAGATAACAATTTATTTAAATCTTCAAAATCATCGGATTTGTTCTGCGTTTCTCTTGCAAACCCGGTGGCTTTTTCGCATATCTGCCAGAAAAGGATTTCCCCTTTGGACTTATCTTCAAGGTCAAGCTCGCCAAGATTGAATAAAGAAAGAAGTTCTTCACGGTGCTGCAAGGCATCGTGATAGTACTCTTCATAATTTTTAATGTTGATTTCTTTTAATCCGTCATACAGTTCTTTTATAATATGAGGCTCATTTCCACGCAGCTCAACCAGTTTATTAAAATTGCCATTCTTATTTCCTTTTATATTGATTACCAGTACAGAATGATAAGCTGAGATTGCCCTTCCGCTTTCAGATAGTATAATCGGGTGGGTGACATTTTCCTCATCGCATACCTCTTTCAGGGAATATACTACATTGTTGGCATATTCCTGGATTGTATAATTGGCGCTTGCATCCGATGACGTCTTGCTGCCGTCGTAATCAAGCCCAAGACCTCCACCGATATTGAAATATTTGATATTAATATGTTTAACCTTGATTTTTGCATATACTCTTGCTGCCTCTTTCACGGCTTTTTGGATTCTTCGGATTTCGGTTATCTGGGAACCTATATGAAAATGCAGCATCTGAAGCTGTTCAAGCATACCGTATTCGCCGATGATTTTGATACACTCAAGTATTTCGGTTGTTGTCAAACCGAACTTTGCCGATTCTCCGCCTGATTCTGCCCATTTCCCGCTGCCCTTGGAGTACAGTTTTGCCCTTATGCCTATTATGGGTTTCACGTTCATTTGTTTTGAAATTTCCAGCAATCGTTTTGTTTCACTGTACTCATCGATAACAATGACCACTTTATTATTCAGCTTGATTGCATTCAATGCAAGGTGCACGTATTCATCATCCTTGAAGCCGTTGCAGATTAAGAGAGCATCGTTACTCAAATCAAATGACATTGCCGCCAGCAGTTCAGCTTTTGTCCCCACTTCCAGACCCATGTTATATTTTTTTCCCGATTTTACGATTTCTTCTATTACTTCTTTTCGCTGGTTCACTTTCATCGGGAATATACCCTGATATGTATTATTATATTTATACTCCGAGATTGAATTTGAAAATGCTCCGTTCAATGTTTTTATTTGTGATTCAAGGATTTGCGGGAACCTGAATAGTATCGGGAAATTTATCTTTTTTAAAACAAGATTATCCACGACATTTTTTAGATCTATTACTTGAGAATCGTTTTTTGTGGGTTTGACAATCAAATTCCCATTTTTATTAAAAGAGAAAAACCCGCTTCCCCAGCGCTCTATGCCATAAAGTTCTATTGCGTCTTCAATTTTCCACATTTAAGTAAATTTCACGTCCTGTTTAAACGATAAATCCTGTATATGAATACTTGCTGGAGTTTAAAGTTTTCTGTTGAGATGATTTTCTGTAGCTTTGTATAATGGGAGGAGTTGTTATTTTTGCTTTAAATGTGTAAATAATAACGGTAAAACTTATCAGCCTATTTTCCTATTACCATCTATACCGCATACAAACCAAAGTGATACGAAAGTATTATCCAATAAAGTGCCCTATTAAAAACCCCACGTTTTCATATAACCCCATAAGACCCCTGGAATTAAATATGGGGTTTCCCGGAGAAAAAAGATGCCAGTAAAAAAAGAAAAAGAACCTCTGATAATGCACCCGCGCCCAAGCTCGATAGTTGCTGCGCTGTACACTTTACGTGACCTGGATACCGATGTCGTGATACTTCACGGTCCTCCCGGATGCAGCTTCAAGCACGCACGTCTTCTGGAAGAGGACGGAATGAGAGTTGTCACCACATCGCTTGATGAATCCGGATTCGTTTTCGGGGGACATGATGCACTTGTCGAAGTGCTTGAAAAGGTAATCGAAAGATTCAAACCGAAGCGCATCGGCATCGTGGGGACATGCGCCAGCATGATAATCGGTGAAGAATTGCACGAGGCTGTTACCGAAGTCCAGCCAGACGTGCCAGTTATCGAGGTTGAAGTGCATGCAGGCTACAGGGACAATACAAAAGGGGTTATCATGGCGCTTGAATCGGCGCTTGCCTGTGGGATAATCAGCGAGGCTGAGTTTGATAGGCAGAAGGCATTGCTGAAAGAAGCCACCATGGTTGAAAAACGCCACGGAGCTGCAAGCAAGGAATATCTTGAACCGAGCAGGGGGGATTTGAAATATAAAGTGGCGGAAAGGCTGCTTGAGCTTATAAAACAGGGGAAAAAAGGGCTCAATATACTCAATGCGAAAAAGGAAACGGCTTTCATGTTCGCGGACATCAACCTCGCGGTTGCGCAGGCGGCTGAGAAGCTTGGCAAAAGCTCAAACATCGTGAACATGGCAAACCTTGATGAGAATCTGGGGCTTCCCAAGAACAGGAGAAATGCCCGCGAAATTCAGGACGATTTGAAAAAGATGGAGATGGAAATCCACCATATAATCGGCGGGCTGGATGAATACCCCATAGCGGGAAACACAGCCAGCCGTATAATCGGTGAAAAATATCAGGATTTCGATTTTGCCGTAATAACAGGCGTGCCGCATGCGCTTCCTATGGACAACATTAAGAATATGGAATTATTCTCCATCACGAACGGACCGCGTCAGGTAGTACCATTAAAAGAGATGGGACACCAGCATGTCGTGGTGGAAATCGACCTGCACCCCAAGACGCTCGGCGTGAATCACATCGTAGAGTCCGAGTTCGGGGCGACACTGAGGGAGATGGTAAAAGATGCCTAAGCAAATCGCCATCTACGGGAAAGGCGGCATCGGAAAATCAAGCACCGCCTCAAATGTCGCAGCAGCGTGTGCAGACGAGGGCTACCGCGTTACAATAATAGGATGCGACCCGAAAAGCGACTCATCCATCACGTTACTTCGCGGGAGGCGCATTCCCACGATTATGGACTTGATGCGGGAAGGTATGGATATAAAAGAAGAGGACATCGTATTCAATGGGTATAAAGGCGTCAAGTGCGTTGAAATCGGAGGTCCCGAGCCGGGCATAGGCTGCGCCGGAAGAGGTATCATCGTGGCGATTAGCCTGCTTAAGAAAATATCGAAGGCGATTGAGGACACCGACCTTGTGATTTATGATGTACCGGGGGACATTGTGTGCGGTGGATTTGTTGCTCCTGTCAAGAAAGGACTTGTGAATGAAGCTTATGTACTTACCTCAGGCGAATATATGCCGCTGTATGCAGCCAACAATATCTGCAAAGGGCTATCGCGCCTTGAGATGACGTTAAACGGCGTTATCTGCAACTCGCGGGGCGCGCCCAACGAGGAGAACATAGTCAGCGAGTTCGCAAAGGAAATCGGGAGCCAGTTGCTTGCATTTATTCCGAAGGATGTTTTAGTGCAGACATGTGAAAGAGAGGGTTTTTCTGTTATTGAAAAGGCGCCGGATTCCGGTATTGCCGGAGTTTACCGCAAACTGGCGCGCAGCATTATGGAGAGAAACGAAGGTAAAATTCCTGTGCCGCTTGATGACACGAGATTAAGGGAACTTACGAGGATTTGAAAATAAAAAACCGCAGATAAACACAGATGAACACAGATGAACGCAGATTTAACAACAGACGCGCTTGATATTCCCCGCATCCTTATAGCCGGAGACCGCTCCTCAGCCGGAAAAACCACAATCTCCATCGGCATAATGTCGGTGCTTCGGGATATGGGATATAAGGTGCAGCCTTTCAAAGTCGGGCTTGATTTCATCGACCCCAGCTACCATAC
>JBAQYK010000178.1:0-1695 GCA_049299995.1 Candidatus Methanoperedens sp. | reverse complement strand
TTTTTTGAATAATAGGTTATCCATGGCTTCTGTGTTGATATTCGGTCGTAAAAGTACATTTTTTTATACAATGGTTTTTCCTACTTTTGTCCTTATTTGAAAATTCTATTCTGTTGGGAATCATTGTCAAACAATCCGTTAAAGGAACCATTTATGTCTATTTGGGTGTTCTGTTGGGATTTATCACCACAGCCATACTTTTCCCGCGCATCTATTCTACCACCGAAGTCGGACTGTTGAAGATCATAGTCGCTTACTCCACGCTGATAGCGCAGTTCGGCACGCTGGGGATCAACGGTGCCACCATCAGGTTGTTCCCTTTTTTCAGAACAGACGATAAAACACACCACGGGTTTCTTCCTTTTGCCCTTTCAATCGGGATGATCGGCTTCTTTATCACAGCTATTTTATTGCTGATATTTAAACCTTTGCTGGTTGAGATGAGCCTTGAGAAGTCGACATTGCTGGTCGAGTATATCAATTACCTGATTGTCCTGGTATTTTTCCAGCTGTTTTTTTCGATTCTGGATATTTACTATTCAGCCCTGATGAACAGTGTCCACGGAACTTTTCTCCGCGAAGTATTCCAAAGGATCCTGATTATTCTGATGATTGGATTGTACTATTTTGGTCTGCTCTCTTTTCATCAGTTTGTGCTGTCTTACATCGCAGCTATTTCATTACCAACCGTCTTCATCCTTTTTACCTTAATCAAAGAGGGCCAATTTTCCCTACAGTTTGATTTTGCTTTTCTCGATAAAAGACTTTTAAAATCGATTGGAGCAGTTTCGCTATTCAGCATTCTAAACGGCATTTCAGTGATTATGATACAGAATGTGGATCTGATCATGGTCAACAAGATGCTGGGACTGGACGCAGCAGGAGTCTATGCCATATGCTTCTTTTTTGCCATTGTTGTCAGCCTGCCTGCGCGGTCTATCTATAAAATTGCCAATGTAGCTGCTGCTGAAGCCTGGAAAAACAACGACAAAAAAACGTTACGCGACATTTACGAGAAGAGTTGCCTGACCCTTTTTATCATCGGCTCTTTTCTGTTTCTGGGTATCTGGCTCAATATTGAAAATATAATGCAGATTCTGGGACCTGAGTACCAGTCAGGCAGATGGGTGGTTTTTTTCATCGGGTTGGGTTGCCTTATGGATATGGCCACCGGGGCCAACAGTTCGCTGATGGGAACCTCGAAATATTACAAAGTTCAGTCATATCTTTTATTAATATTAGTCGTTGTACTGGTTGGCCTTAATCTTGTTTTGATCCCGCTGTATGGGTTGGCCGGTGCTGCCATCAGCAGTGCTGCCGTGCTAGGTTTTCTTAATTTATTGAGGTACCTTTTCCTTTACATCAAATACGATTTGCAACCATATAACTTCCGCTTTATCTACGTGATACTGATTGCTGCTGCTGCCTATTTTTTCGCTTTTGCGATTCCTGTGCAGTTTCATTTCATCTTTGATATTTTAATCCGGAGCACAGTATTTACTCTTTTGTTTCTGATCCCGGTTTATTTCTTCAAGATTTCAACAGATCTGAACAAGGCAGCAGATAGCTACTTGAAGAAACTGAAAATAATCAAAGAAAAGGTTTAAATTTATCTTTAGGAATCGGAACTCAAAGTTACTGATATGGAATCGCAAGACAATTTTTGGGTTTGAAAACCTTATATTTATCAGGAAA
>JBAQYK010000177.1:0-1578 GCA_049299995.1 Candidatus Methanoperedens sp. | reverse complement strand
ATTCGAACGCGGGTCTGCGGGTTCGAAGCCCGCCAGGATATCCTGGCTACCCCACGAGTCCACGGGTTTGACTGCGGGTTTTATAGTGTAGGAGTGTATTAAATGTTTCTTGAAGAGCTATGGTTATAACGCTGCTTTCTGATTTCGGGGACGTGTATCCCGCCTCCATGAAGGGTGTGATACTGGGAATCAACCCTTCTGTCAGTATAGTGGACATTTCCCATTCAGTTCCGCGCCACGATGTGCGCGCCGGGGCATTCATGTTGATGATATCTGCAAAATATTTTCCTTCAGGGACTGTGAATATCGCAGTGGTTGACCCCGGTGTCGGGACAAAACGGCGCCCGATTGCAATCAGGGCAGAATCTCCCGATTTCGGGAGGCATTATTTTGTAGGTCCTGACAATGGTCTTTTAATTCCGGCTGCAAGGAGCATAGGGGATTTTGAAGTGTATGAAATCACAAACAAAAAACTGGTTCGTGAAAGTATATCCGGCACTTTCCACGGCAGGGATATTTTTGCGCCTGTGGGTGCGCATATCTCAAAAGGGCTGGATATCTGCGATGTGGGCGAAATGGTTTTTGATTTTGTTGACCTTGATTTCGGGAAGGGGATTAAGAAGAATGAAACGCTGGAGGGCAGGGTCATATTCATCGATTCGTTCGGGAATATCGTGACAAATATTCCAGCCGGAATGGTAGAATTTCGTCACGGTGATGCGCTTGAGGTCGATAAAAAGCGGGTTTTATTCCATAGCTCATACGGGTTTTGCAGCGAGGGTGAGTCTCTGGCGTTGATTGGGAGCCACGGTTACCTTGAGATTGCGGTTAACCGGGGGAGTGCGGCAGAATTTTTTAATAAAAAGCATGGCGATAAGATTGTCATAAAAACTTGAAGTTTTTACTATATATTAAACATGGTTTAATTTTAGTATGGGAAAAACATAACTATAGTTTAATTTTAGTAAAACTTAAATACTCCCATTAACTAACATACAATCATGTTTGTTGAGCGGGAAATTAAAGAAACATTCAGAAAAGTAGCCGGTGTCTATAATGTTATAGCTATAGTCGGGGCGCGCCAGGCTGGAAAAACAACCTTCCTTAAAGAAAGTGTGAAGCCTATCCACTCATCGTATGTATTTTTTGATGACCCGGACGCAAGGGCGCTTTTTGAAGAAGATATAAAGAAATTTGAAAATCAATACATAGAGGGGTATGATGTCACAGTACTTGACGAAGTGCAATATTGCAGGGATGCGGGACCAAAACTCAAATATCTTGCGGATAAAGGCAGGAAAATCTGTATAACTTCATCATCTGAGATTATTCTGGGAACCGAGATATTATCGTATCTTGTTGGCAGGGTTTCCATTATTAAATTATATCCATTCTCACTCAAGGAATTCCTGGCATCCAGAGGTCAAAAAGAGGTAACATCGGGTATTCTTGAAAGGAACATCTGGGAACATATCATATATGGCGGCCATCCTAAAGTTGTGACAACCGATGACCCTGAATTGAAAAAAACCATTCTTAAAGACCTGTATGACACCATGATACTGAAAGATGTAGCAA
>JBAQYK010000176.1:0-5984 GCA_049299995.1 Candidatus Methanoperedens sp. | reverse complement strand
AGGGTTGATTTCTTGACAATCGTCGAATGTGGTGGATGGATTTGTTACCAGATCATCCGTTTTTTCATCGGGAAAATTAATAAATCACTGGATTTTAGGATTGTGCCCATTTATAACGATAGAGTATATAACGTTTATTAAGAATCGGTGCTGTCAAAAAGTTTGGTGTTCATGCAGATATGCCAAAGAGTCGGCTATGAACGCGGTTCATAAATGAACCTGAAAATTGAGTTTTTTCATACCAGGCACTGAGGCACGGAGAATTTATAATTGCTCTGTGCCTCCGTGTCTACGTGGTTTATTTCTTTAGTTTTTGATTTTTTAACACCAAAAGAATTTTCAGCCCCTCTGCAACCATAAGCTTAATACAAATAAAAAGCCATTGAGATGCGATAACTATGACACACATGAGGGATCGTCTTTTACACAATTGAATCGCTCAGGAACAAAAAAATAAGCATTTTTGATACCACACTCCGCGACGGGGAACAGACTCCCGGCGTATCGCTCACCCACGATGAAAAACTACTCATCGCGCAGCAGCTCGATAAACTTGGCGTTGACATCATCGAAGCAGGCTTCCCCATGTCCTCCGAAGGAGAAAAAGCATCTGTAAAGAAAATAGCAGATGCGGGTCTTGATTTACAGGTATGCGGACTGGCAAGGGTCATTAAATCCGATATTGACACATGCCTTGACTGCGGCGTTGACATGGTACATACCTTTGTCTCAACATCCGATGTCCAGCGCATATCAACCATCAAAAAAAGCAGGGATGAAGTATACACGATGGCTGTGGACGCAGTCGAGTACATAAAAGACCACGGCGCAAAATGCATGTTCTCAGCCATGGACGCCACGCGAACGGATATGGATTATCTTACCAATATCTATAAAGGCGTGGAATCGGCACACTGCGATATTATAAACGTCCCCGACACTGTTGGCGTAATCGTGCCGTCTGCCATGTATAAATTAATAAGCGAGATTGCAACTGCCGTCAAAATACCCATTGATGTACACTGCCACAATGATTTCGGGCTGGCTGTTGCAAACAGTCTTTCCGCAGTCGAGGCGGGAGCTTCGCAAGTTCAGGTCACCATAAACGGTCTTGGCGAAAGGGCAGGCAATGCCGACCTTGCAGAAACGGTCATGGCGCTGCATGCCCTCTACGGCGCAAAAACCAATATAAACACCCAGTATATTGTTGAAACTTCGCATCTCGTCGAGAGATTGACAGAGGTACGCATGCCCCCGACAATGCCAATCGTTGGAGACAATGCTTTTGCCCACGAATCCGGAATTCACACTCACGGCGTTCTTGTGAGAACAGATACCTTCGAGCCGGGGGTTATGACTCCCGAAATGGTGGGTCACAAAAGACGCATCGTGCTTGGCAAGCATGCAGGCAAACATGCCGTAAAACAATCCCTTGAAATTGCCGGGCTAAAACCTACGGAAACCCAGTTGAACGAGATACTCAAGCGCATAAAAGACATAGGCGACAAGGGGAAGCGCGTCACCGATGCCGACCTCTATGCCATTGCAGAATCAATAATAGGCGCCAGATCAAAAGGCGAGCAGGCTATCGTATTGAAAGAAGTGTCTGTTATGACCGGGAATATTATCACCCCGACTGCAACCGTAAAAGCCATCGTGAAAGGTAACGAACGCATCGGGGCTCATATCGGCGTGGGACCTGTCGATGCTGCGCTAAAAACAGTAACCAGCATTATCGGCGACTATAAGGTCAAAGTGCGCGATTTCAGGATAGAAGCAATTTCCGGCGGTTCGGATGCGCTTGCAGAAGTAATCATCGGAGTCGAGGACGAAAAAGGCAGGGTTGTATCAGCGCGCGCCACAAACGAGGATATTGTGATGGCGTCTGTCGAAGCGCTTGTAGCTGCGATTAATCAGCTTTTAAGTACCAGGGATAAAATTTAATTTTTTCAATTTTTTCGGAATTTGGCTAAGAGCACTTTTTCATAAGAGACTTTTTAATACCTTCTACGCAACTGGCAAGCACGTTTTCCGTCTCCCCGAGCACATCCATTCCAGCAGCGCCCTCATGCCCCCCGCCTGTGCCCTTGAATTTCACACTTATATCTTCCATCAACGTTGCAAGGTTCACACCGGCATTCTGGGCTTCCCTCCTTGCGCGCGCGCTCACCTTGACCACATCGTCCTTTTTTGACGCCACAAAAGCCACGTCCGCTCCTATCGAAATCAGGCTTGAAGCAGCCGCGCCGCCAAAGGAGCTTACCTGCGATGAGACGATGATCCAGTCATCCACCCGTTCAATATTCGTTCGCTGGGCTGCTTTTAAAAAAGCTATTCGCATGGAAACATCCTGCGGAACAGATGAAAGGATGTCCATAACCTCGCTGTACTCGATGCCGCTTAATTCCAGCAATTCCGCAACAGCCTTGAATGAATCCGATGATGCATGCCGAAAGTTCCCTGTGTCTGTGATAATGCCTGCTAACAGGGCAAAAGCCGTTCGCCTCATGATAGGAGCCCCCATTATCTTCAGGACTCCAAGAACTATCTCAGCAGTTGAACTCTTATTCCTGTGAAGGGAAAAAACTGCACTTTCATTCAACGACGTGGTTGCGTGATGGTCAATGACTGCATAAGATTTTAACTGGAACCCGTTTAATTGGGCAGAAGTGGATGTATCCACCACCACTACGATATCGTAATCCCCTGCCGGGTTTGTTAAAAATTCGATATTCAACTGCCTGGCAATCTGGGACGCTACCCTGTCGCATCCGTCAATGACGCCTATAGTGCCGCCGATTGCCTCTTTAAGCGCAAACGCACTTCCAAGGGCATCGGGGTCGGCATTTCGGTGGCACAGGTAAAGAATATTGTTGTAATCCAGGAGTTGATTATAGAATTCCGACTCGTCTAACTCCATAATTACTGGGCGACGGGTGTACCCATTGCCTGTTTGAGCTGCTCCTGTAACTGCTGGAATCGCTTCTGGATGCGTTCTTCCTGTCGCGCAAGGGTCTGGGCTCTCAGACTAAGTGTATCTTTTTTTTCAATAAGAGTATCTTTGGTCTTATTGCGTTCTGTTTTTATCAACAAATCTCCAATCGCCCTATAGACCACGGCATCAGCATCAAGTTTTTCAAGTTCCGAGAGAGCAAGTTCAGTTTCTTTTAAATTTATGTCAATCTGGTTTTTCTGAACTGCAAGCGCCTGCGCCTGCTGCTGGATCTGCTGCAACTGGGCAAGCTGGTTTTGAATCTGCGGGGGTAATTCTGAACTCATTTTATTCACCTTATATGTTGGGTGTAGTATTGCGCATCACTAATTTATAACTTGTGTTACAGAGCACATCTCATACGTGATTTTTATCAGCCTGAGCCATCCGTTAAGGGCAGCCCTCATCGATACCATGTCCTTTGCTTCCACTTTTAAAATAAGTACATTATCTTCAAGTTTGAGGGTTGTCTTTGTGCGCTGGTAATCCTCCCTAAGTTCGGGAAGCAATGCTTCATAGATAATCCGCGAACTGGCGCCGGCATCGAATTCGAATTCCGCAAGAACGAGCATGAATACTGATAAACGCTGCGATTATATCTATGTTTGCAGTTAAATTTTTAACCTTTTGAACGTATATTGGACTGATCAAAAAATAAATGGACTCATGGCTTGTAATTGAGATTTTAATTATATCAGTGCTGGTTGTGTTCTCTGCGTTTTTTTCAGGTTCAGAAGCAGCGCTCCTTTCAGTTAATAAAATCCGAATAAGGCACCTGGCAGATTCGGGGAATAAAAATGCTGCATTACTGGTTAAGTTACTTGAGAACCCGGAGCAGTTCCTGACTGCAATACTCGTTGGCAATAACATCGTCAATATCACGGCTTCCGTGCTTGCGACTGATGCAGCACTTCGCTTTTTCGAAAGCGGTGGGCTTGCGATAGCTACTGGTGCAATGACCCTGTTTATTCTTGTTTTCGGTGAAGTTTTCCCTAAAACGCTGGGTTCAAGGCATCCGGAATCTACTGCGATGCAGGTAGCAAAACCCATAAAGTTCTTTATTTACATCCTAACTCCGGTTGTAAAAATCTTGACAGGTTTTGTGAATTTCCTGCTCAAACTTCTTGGCGGGAAAGACAGGGTGAAGCATCCTTTCGTTACAGAAGAAATCATCAAGATGATGGTGAAGGTCGGGGAAAAAGAGGGAACTATTGAAAAACACGAGAGGGAGCTGATACACAGGGTTTTTGATTTTACCAATGGAAAAGCGCACGGGGTTATGACCCCGAGAGAAAAAATCGTATGCATAGAGGAATCGGAAATGCTTGACACCGCGCTTGGATTAATAAACAGTTCAGGTCATTCAAGAATACCGGTCTACAGGGGAGATTTCGATAATATCGTGGGGATGATTTATGCAAAGGATTTACTTAAGTTCAAGGACTATGAACTCGGAAGGACAAAGGTGTTCCAGATTCTGCGTCCCCTGCTGGTTGTGAGAGCTGGACAGGAAATCTCTTCAATCCTGAAAGAACTGCAGCAAAAGAAAATGAATATTTCAATAGTGGTGGATAATAATATGAGAGTTATCGGGCTGGTTTCAATTGAGGATATTCTGGAGGAGCTTGTGGGAGAGATTTTTGATGAATATGATGTGGAAACCAGGCAAAAACTGGCTTGAAAAGCTGGTAGTGTTTTTTCACGGTTTTTCTCAAATGAATAATTCCTGTGTAGAGTCCTGACAGAAACCTATTTAATTCTTAAAATTAGCATCTGATGCGTGCAATTACTTACACTTTTCATACTCGGTCTTATTGCAGGTTCATTGATTAAACTTGCTGATGATATTACCGATAAAAATCTCCCTCTCAACCGTGTTTTTGCTGTCCCTGTCGGGCTTGCCTACGGATTAGTGATGGGATATTTGATGATAAATGATGCTGACGCTGCCATCCTTTTCGGCGGTATCGTCATTGGATGCCTGGTAACAGGCAAGATTAACAGCACAGGTCATTATTTCGGACTTGCCGCGCTCCTCATTGTACTTTTCTTAAACGGGATAAAAATCACTCCCCTGGTATTGCCTGTTGCGGCGCTTGCAGCGCTTGATGAATTAAAAGATACGCTCCCGCTTCCCAGAGCAATATTCGAATACAGGTTATTCCTGAAGCTCGGAATACTGGCGCTTGTGATTTCCGGTATTATGGGATTGAACGCATTGATGCTCCTTATCGCGTTTGATTCCGCCTACATCATAACTGACAGGATAAACTCGAGGTTCTCATGAAATACGATGCGGCAGTTATCGGGGCAGGACCTGCCGGCTCAATTGCGGCAGAAAAGCTATCTTCGCTTGGCTTTAAAACCCTGGTAATAGACCCATGCGATAAAAAAAAAGTTTGCGCCGGAATCCTCACAGCCCAGTATGTCAGAAGATACGGAATAAATGAAACGTTCATAGAGCGGGAGTTAAAGGGTGTGAGAATATCATTCCGTGACATCAGGGCGCAAATAACTTACAGGAAGGCAGTTGAATACTCCATAAACCGTGAATCCTATGATTCCTTTAATCTCGCTCAGGCGCTTTGCGCAGGAAGCGAGCTAAAAAAAGACCTTGTGCTATCGATAGATGAAAAAGGCTCTTTTGTAGAAGTCATAACAAAAAAAGAACATATTCATGCGGATTATGCCATTATTGCGTCTGGTGTTTCGGAGCCTGGCAGTTCTCTTTGCGGCGCGAAAAAGTATGCCTTCTGCGTGCAGCAAAGGAAAGACCAAAAACCTGACGATTATTTTGAAATGGAACTTCAGGAAGGCGGCTATTCATGGACAGCGCCAAAAAGGGACTATGTACTGTCTGGAACCTCATCACTCACAGGTTACCCTGATATTCCGGGCGAGAAAGGATTGATACCGCTTGAACCTGTTGAAAAGACCTTCTCAAGAAGAACACTCCTTGCAGGCGACGCTGCCGGCTTTGTCTCCCCTTTTG
>JBAQYK010000175.1:0-2347 GCA_049299995.1 Candidatus Methanoperedens sp. | reverse complement strand
GTCGTGATTAGCGTGGTCACTCCTGTTTTCGCAAGCCTGCGTATCAGTTCATAAATGTTGACCCGACGCTTATGATCATCGGCAAAACCCATTTCGATATGAATAAAAGGATCAATAACCAGTCGTTTTACGCCGTTTTTATTAATTAGCTTGGGGAGTTCAGAAAGCATCCTGTCCATGGTTCCCGTTATGTCAAATGCATCCAGTTTTATCAGCGACAACATGTCCCGGTCAATGTATTTCTTAAAGTCCCAGCCATAGTTTATGGCTGTCTGGAGAAGTTTATCCTCCTCCTCTTCAAGACTGATGTACAGGCAATGCTCGTCTTTCTGCAAGCCATCCCAGATGTATTGCAGGCAAAAAGTGGTTTTTCCCGAACCTGGAGGACCTATTACGGCTACGGTATGCCCAACTGGTATGCCTCCGTCAATCATCTCATTCAGACCGTTTATCCCGGTGCTAACACGTATCATTTATTTGCGCCCCGAAATCCGCTTGACATTTATCACCACAAATCCGTCTGTGTTTGTTACCATACTATCAAACCTTACAATATTATCCTTTGTCAGGTGGGGCATAAGCCCTGTGAATTTTTTCATATACATGGTCTGTTGTATTGAAAATGTTTCACGCACCCATTCAAATATCAAAACCCCGTCAGCCACGTCCATCACTTCTTCTTCCTTCATGCTCTCAAATATTCCCCTGCCAAGCAGCAAATAAACAAGCCCGTCCCATTTTTTTGCTCTTTGCTGAAGGTCTTCAAGGAAGGAAATAAGTTCCTGCCAGTTCATGGATTTGTTGCATATCCGAATAAGATTGGTCAGTGAATCTATTATTACCAGGTTATTGGGTGCATTGGCTTCCAGAACCGAAACCAGTTCATTGAGCAGTCCCTTGACCCCGCCAACACTTTTCAGGATATTTATGCTCATCGTATCTTCAACATGCTGTGCCGGGGATATGGAAGTTTTAAAATACATGGATGAAAAATCTTTGAAAAACATGTTATTCGAAAGCGCATTTGAATACCCTGGCGGAAATGACCTTTCCAATTCCATGAGGACTTCTTCTTTTGAATGGACAAA
Organism: Candidatus Methanoperedens sp.; assembly: GCA_049299995.1. Lineage (GTDB taxonomy): Archaea > Halobacteriota > Methanosarcinia > Methanosarcinales > Methanoperedenaceae > Methanoperedens. Next base: position 1,259 of record JBAQYK010000175.1, on the reverse strand, counting down.
AGAGATATAACATATACCGGAGGTCAGTTTGAGTTCCTCTTTTTCCATCAACAAAGTCCCCAGTTGCTGCTTCATGGCATTATACATCGCCGGGTCGCTTTTCAATAGCGAGAGCATGACAGCCGATGTATATGCAAACTCCCTGTTTCCAGCTCCTACATCCCCTATTAATAATACAAGGGAGCCTGAAGGGAATCCGCCCTTTATTATTGAGTCGAGCGAGGAAATGCCTGTTGGGATTCTGTACAGCTTAATTTTCATCACCTTATGTATTTATTTAATCTTGGCAATACTTTATATACTTACTGTAAATGTAATTCATGTTGAGTTCACCCGCTGGTAATCCAGATACAGACTGCCTTGCTGGACTGCGCTTGCATTCAGGTCAAGATAACGGACAAGTACATAGTATTTATTCAGGGTAGCCGCATTCCCTGCCAGAGTTCCATCAGGGATTAACTCTTCAGTAAGCAGGGTGATATTGCGGTAAGACATGGTGATATCGCTGAGCGTAGTCCTGTTATTCCATGCAGAGCCGTTCCAGAGCTGCAGCGTAAAGGTGTCGTTTGAAACATTGTATCGAAGCTGGAGGGTCTGGGTACTCGCATCCGGTATATCTGTGGTATTGGTTGTGACATTGAGACGATAAGCTGCCGCACCGCCTGAGGCTGGAGTAGAGCCATTGACGCGCTGGTAATCAATGTAAAGGTTGCCCTGCGTACTTCCTGCTGGCGTCTGGTCGATATATCGCACGCTTAAGTTCCCGTTTATGACCTCTGAGCTGCTGAGCGTGAAATTAGCCAGGCTCCATGTAAGGTTGGTCAGGCTTCCTTTAAGTGTCCATCCTGTCCCGTTGTAAACGTAAACATTGTACCCTGTCTCGTCGGCATCCCTTCTGTAGTTGATTTCAAGATAATAGTTTGTATCAACGGGAATATTGGTCGTGTTTGTAGTAATATTCATATTGTAGGTTGTGGTTGGGGATGTTGTGATATTAAGATAAATGTCATCCGTATTGAATTGTATAACTGGCGTATTGACTTTAGCTGAATTATAAACTTCAAGCTGAACCTGAACTTTATATGAATTGCCAGCCGTTAGAGTTGATGCGGGTATTGAATTATTAGTGTAGAATGCCCATGCCGAGGTGATCGTTTGCGTGCCAGAATCATAAACTTTTGCCACTTCGGCATTGGTGGTGCCGTCGAGAATCATATACCGTACTTTATAATTTGCACTGCCCATAGTTGCTACAGTCG
>JBAQYK010000174.1:0-8092 GCA_049299995.1 Candidatus Methanoperedens sp. | reverse complement strand
GTCGTATTGGATGTGCTCGTAGACTTTTTTCTTGTTGAGGTCGGTTTTTATTGTGGTGTTTGTTGTATAGGTGAGGTTGCTGGTTCGGTTGTGGCAGTCGAGGCATGCGTATGGTGCGTGAGGATGATGGTCTGTGGTTTCTTCCCCATCATCGTGACATGCCCAGCAGGCTTTGTTTATTGGGTCTAAAGATGTGGTGTTGACGGAATTGTTGTTCAGGTACTTATGAACGCCCTGTTTCATGTCCGATGCGTTTATTTTCTTGTTGTCAGGTGCCCCGCTTCGGTTTAGGTCGTGGCAAGAGATACAATCAGGTCCGCCGCCGCTGCCATTGCCCAGAGCAGAATTGTGGAAGGTGAAGCCTGCGGTAACAGTAAAACCACCGTGACAGGTGGGGCACTGGCTGCTTGAAGTATATGAATTATGGTTTGTATCACCACCTGTACCGTTCTTATTGCTTATGTTCGCACGGCTTCCATTTAGTATGCCCCATTGTGCCATATTGCTGCTGTTGCGGTGGCAGTACACGCAGTCCGTGCTGTTATTCGTTGCGCTCATGAGCTTGTTGGCAGTTGCGTTTGCACCGTAGTGGGAGGTAGAGGCATTAATCGGACTGCCAGTTCCTGTGATTCCCCTGGTAGTATCGTCAGAAACAGCGTTAGCGCTGTTGTTGTGGCAGTACGAGCAGTAGGTGTTATTGTATGAAGACGTGTTCACGTCCGTGAGAGAAGTATAGCCTGAGGGAATATGGTCTGTAACATTCACGGCATTGAACTGCAAAATGCCTGTAATGTGGCAGTCGTAACACTTCCTTGGGTTTTTATACTGGGTTGTGTTGTGTTTGCCCAGAGGCTGGTCGCTCTCATTAGCCCATGTTCCGTTCTTTGTACCGTGGCATCCCCAGCAGGGTTTGTTGGTGGCATTCGCAGGAGTAGAGGTTGCGTTTTTATTCAGGTTGGCATGTATGCTCAGGTTAAGTGCGGTAAAGTTTACATTGTTCTGGCTTCCTCCAACGTTGTGGCAGTTGGTGCAGTTGACATCACCTGCCGAACCTACCGGCACATTATGCATAAACGCTGTTATGGTGGTACTTGAGGTGGGATGGCATTCATTGCATTTCGAATCTGCATATGTGGAAAAGCCGCTGTGGTTGAAATAACCAGAAATGCTCTGGTTTGCCCCGAAGCTTGCGTTGCCTGTTATCTCAGGCGGCACAAGCAGCGGCTCGCCTGGGAAATTGAAGGTGCCGACGGTGTCATTATAGGTCTTTGTTCCGTTTGAGTAGAACTGGTAGTGGCAGGAGGCGCACCAGTAAGTGCTTGGGGAGATGGTGGAATTGACAACATTGTTGCCCTGGAACAGCGAGGGTCTGCCGAGTGCGCTGTTGTTGTGAGTGGTATTGCCGTGGCAGTACCAGCACCATGTGACCTGAATGCTGTTGTTCCAGTAGCCGGGCGTCTGGTTCCATTTCCTGCCTGCAAGCGGGTCGTTGCTGTGGTTCAAAGGCACTGGAAGCTGGGGCGCAGGCAGGCTTGTGTTGTCGTGGTAGCCTGCCCTGGGGTTCTTTGTAAGGTTGGTGAGGTCTAAGAGGAAAGTTGCGTTCTGGTGGCAGTTGGTGCAGTTGCCCCTTGCTGGATTTGGATTGCTTTTATTCAATTCGATATATGTGCCATTCTGCGCAAACACCTGTATGTCATGCACATCGTCGCTGTGGCATACCGTGCAGTTCACGCTGTTGTTGTGCTTCTGGTAGCTTGAATGGCAGTCCGTACAGTGGCTGGATTCGGTAACAGTACCGTTCGTCCATCTCTGGGTTTCATCAGGCTTAGTGATATTATGCATCGGTCCGTGACAGATGATGCAGGGCACCGTGGAGTTGGGGGTGTGGAAGGTAGCGTTAAAAGAAGTACTGTTGATAGAATAAAGGCTCAGCGCAGTTGCCACATTTGAACTGTTAAGCGTTGACTTGTTTGAGATGTCAGACCTGTTTGCAGGGGTGTGGCAGCCGCCAGAGGCGTTGTAGCAGGAGGCAATGAGCATGTTACCCGTCCCTGCTGTTGTGCCGTGGACAGCATAATTACCGTGGCAGCCTCCATTAGTACAGGTTATGTTTCTATGCACGTCGGATGCATAATTTGTGAGATTTAAAGCATTAGGTGCATCAGGTCCACCGTTTTTATTGTCGAATGATCGATGACAAAAAGTACAGTTTGTCGTCGCTGCATTATGTACACCTGTTCTATCGGTGACCCTCTCCCTTCCAGATAGATATGGCGAATTTGCTGGAGCATCGCTGACTAAGCCGCCAGGACCGTCACCTAAGTGAGAACCACCATAACCACAGGTTCCACCTCCAAATGCGCATCCCCACCAATTGTAGATGAACGTTGTGTTCGAACTATTCAGAGTTCCATTCCCGGCTCTCACTTTCCATCTTCCATAAAAGCTAAAATCGTTCATTTGAAGGCTAACGTTTGCCATGCCCAGAGAGTTTGTTGTAGAGTATTTCGTGGTGTTTACTGTTGCATTGGGATCGTAGAAAGTGAATGTTATATTAATTCCTTGGACCGGTGTGCCATTCTTATCCATATAAAGTGCCGTTGCATTTATCATAGTGTTTTTACCAGTCCATTGAGTCCATGCAGGATAACCTCCCCAAGATGGTTGCACGAAACCTGATTCATTTTTGCCCACTTTGGGATCGTCCAGAATTACGAACCTGTTCGTAGCAACCAGCACCCTCGCCTGCCCTCCCTCTCCTGCCGAAGCAGCAAAGGGCGAGAGCGAGGTCGTTGCGGCTGAAAGTATGTTGTTCGCAGCGTCTATGGTTGTGGGCAGGGCTTCCCATGCAGCGCCGTTCCAGTGATAGATGGTAAGAGTATTCTCGTCCGCGCCTCCGAGTTCTGCATTCGTATAAGCAATCCTCACCTCTGCGGATTCGAAATCTATGTTAACGGCGCCTATGTCAACGTACTTTATCGTATTCCCGGGAGGAGCCGCTGCAACGGGGTTCCTCCTCCCGTAATCTTCGAGTATAATCTCGCCGCTGCCTGGCGTTTTCACCTTCAGCTTAACCGCCACGCTCTTGGTTTTCAGGGCATCCACCTCAAGTTCTCCCCTCGCAGGGATGTCTGCCGCCGAAAGCAGGCTTGCCTTTTCCGCCTTCTTCACGTTTTTAGCTTCATCGTAGGTCTTGATGTCGCTGACCACAGGCGCTCTCGTAATATCGCGAACCTCTATTTTTCCGGGAATCTTTGTGCTTACAGCGAAGATAGATAAGGAGTTCACCGTTGCGCCCAAGATATTGTTCTTTTCATCGATTGTCGCAGGAAGCTCGCTCCACGCTTCTGCTGCGATATCATAGCGATACAAGGCAAGGGTGCTCTCATTAATTCCATTAACCTCTGCATCGGTGTATTGTATGGTTATGTCAGCTTCTATGAAAGAAATGCCTGCTGCGCTGATTTCCACGTACTTTACAAGCGTTCCCGGAGGGGTTGTATTCACGCTCCCGGGTATGGTAACAGCGTAGTTCTCAAGCATCACCTTACCCTTTGGTGAGTTCCCTGCTATCCGAAGATTTACTGAAACGTCCTTTATATTCAGGGCATTATAATAGACTCTTGCGTTGGGGACATTCGTCCAGCTTATAAAATTAACATTCGGCTTCAGTCCGCTCGATAACCCTGCTCCGCTTAATTCAATTCCCCCGCTTAGCGGATTACCCGCGCTGTCTGTAAATGTTATGTCGCCGCTTGTTTTATCAGGTTCAGTTTTCGTAGGTATAGGAGGATATAAAATAAGAGCCGCAGCTATGCCTGACAGTACCACAAACACAAGTACTATAAGCCTTATATTGGAGCGTCCTTCCTTATCCCTAAAAATATCCATTTTTTAACCCGGTTTGTATTCTAAATATCGCCGTCCTATCTGTTCAAATATGCAGCCTATATATTCAAATAAACCTTCATTGTTTATCTATTTAGCGTTTCATAATAAATAGGTTTACATGATAATGATGAGCATTGGCTTTAATAATCAATCTGATTTCGGATAGCGTCCACGCTTTTTCTACCTCCGTTTCATGATGTCAGATAGCTCGTATGAAGTCCGCTATAAACATATCCCACGCCGAACGCCGAAAACGCCAGTACGAATATGCTAAAAATGATAAACCATGCAATCCTTTTTCCTGTCCAGCCAACGTTCATGCGCAGGTGCAGGCAAATCGCGTATGTAAACCATGAAACCAGCGACCACGTCTCGGTTGGGTCCCAGCCCCAGTACCTGCCCCATGTCTGGTTCGCCCATATCGCGCCTGCGCCTATCATGATTGTAAGAAACAACAGCCCTGAAGCCACAAAACGATACATTAAGTCATCCATGACTTTTAACGCTGGCAATTTATTATAAAAGGAATCTACGCCGTTATCCTCGGGGCGCCGCTCTTTCAAAACGTAAAGAACCGCAATCCCCACAGCCACCAGTATCGACCCGAAAGCCAGTTTTGCAAAACCCACATGGGCAATCAACCAGTAACTTTGAAGAGCGGCGGGTATCAACTGTATATCCCTTGAATAAGCTGAGCCAACGCCCATGATCAAAAACGATACAGGCATCACAATAAAACCTGCAATTTTAATCCTTTCATATCTCTGCTGCACCAGCAGGAAAATGACTATGGAAACCCATGCGTACGACGATAAAACCTCGAACATGCTGATGTAGGGACCGTGCCCGGTTTCTATCCACCGCATGGCTATTGAAACACTGTGGAACAACACGCCTATAAGCGCACTGCTGACTGCAAGATTTATCCTTTCTTCTTTCTTGAAAACAAGGCAGTATATGTATATAACCGAACTCAGCGCATAGAGGGTTGTCGCGGTCAGGTACATAATCCAATCAATCTGTCCCATTAGATAACCTCGCTTTGATTTTACTTACCAGACCATAATATTCTTCTTCATATAAAGACCTGAACTTGTCCGCCCGTCCCCCCATATAAATTTGCGTTGCGCCGCCATCATCCATAACTTCAATCCAGACCCTTTTAGGAACCACAAAGAAAATTATCATGAGGCTCAGGGTTATCAGCCAGATTCCTGCATATACCAGAAGAGTCCCGTCATCCTTCACCACGTAAAAATTACTCCAGTATTTTATATTATAAAAACCAAGATACTTATCAGATAACTTCACGGTTTCATTGAGATGCAGAGTCCCGTCGTATATCTGCTTTCCTTTGTCAAATACCTTCAGAAACAGGATGGGGGTTTGCTCGGTTTGAGATTCCACGATTTTTTCTGTTAAAGGTGTGGTCATATAAACCATCAATCCGCCTTCAAGCCCGGTATCTCCCATTTCAAATGATGCAACATACCTTCCGCTGTTATCAAGGTCTGACGCTGTTATATACGAACCTGAAATAATAGTGCCATTCTGGTTAATCAAAATCAATAACGGCGCCAGACCATATACATTCCCAAGAAAAGTGTATCCCTTGTAGGTCATCAGATGATTTGAATAAACGATATCTGTTTTCATCATCTGCCCGTTCTCCATTATGGCAAGCTTTCCAGCAGGCCCGCGAGGCGTGCCTGTTTCATCCTTATAATCAGGATAAAACGTCTCAAGAGAAATATCGAATTTCTGGTGTTGTTCATTAAAAAAAGGACCTTCGTTTATGAACATATAGTTCCCATGCTCCTCTGAAAGAGTCTGCCCTTCAATTAACCGCATGTCCCCTTCCATCCTGCCGGTGCTTCCGTATACAGCAGCCAATATGATAAAAAGTATGCAGACATGGAACAGTGATGTACCCAGTACGCCGAGCCTGTTTTTTTGCGCAAAAATGCAGTTCTCTTCCTGAGATATTTTATATCCGCTCGAGCTGAGAACAGATTTAATCTCTTCAATAATGTGATTGCGCCCTTTCTCCGTTTTGATGATTGTGTTATTTTCAAGTCCGATGATATACGCTTTTTTCTGGAACTGCTTATTACCCAGCCTTCGAAAAGCGCTGCTGAGCATATTTTTCGTACAAAAAAATGTATTGATGAAAAGAAGCAATGCGATGCTTAAAAATATAAAAGATGAAAAAAGATGGGTGAAACCAATTTTCTCAAAGATTTCTGCCTGTGCGGGATGATTGGTTTTCCATGTATTATATACGTCAGGTTTGAGCTGTGACTTCTGTGGTACGTGCGTCCCGATTATGGAAAATACAATAACGAGGAAAATAAGAACGACCGCAAGTTTTCGGGATTTAAAAAAATTGGCAACTTTTTTCCCAATACTAAAATCCATTATATTATCTTTCCTGACTCGTTGTTTCTTTATTTATCTGCTGTGCCTTAAAACAGATGTGCGAACGTTCACTATACTTCTTGATAATTAGGTATAAATAACTTTGCAGACGATGTAAACATAAAACTAAAATGACGCCAATAAATAAAATAATAGCATTTATTGTTCTGGGTTTTATCCTCTTTCTGACGGCAAGCTGGTGGGAGGATTCGCAGTCAAAAATCGATACCGCATTTATTAAGCTTGGAGATGCGTCATTCCATACATCGATAGATATCGGGATCAAAGAGGCAAAGAACCTCAGCAAACCTGTGTTCCTTTATTTCAGGTCTGAAACGTGTTACTGGTGCTTAAAATTCGAAGAAGAGGCATTGTCGGATAAAAGGGTTATTGACATCCTCGATAAAAATTTCGTCCTTATATCGATAGACACATTTAAGCAGAAGAATGTCTCGATAAACCTCGGCGTGAGAAGTACCCCGTATATGATTTTCTTTACAAAAGATGGCGAGGAGATATCAAGAATACCCGGATACCTTCCGACCGATGATTTTCTGATAAAACTAAATGAGGTTCTGGCAAAATCAAAGGTTAACCAGACCTAAACTTCATTGAATATAAGTTTCAATAAACTGTTTCACCTTTTCTGGCATCTCCCCCTTCATCTGGCTCGACAGGTAGGAGTCTTTGATAAGCAGCCGTGTGACCTCTACCATGTAGTTTTTCTTAAACTCACTCATCTCCTCAATCATCGAGAGTTTATAAAAGAGTATTGAAGACCTCAATTCAATCCCACACCACATCCCTCCTCTTCCCGATTATTACCTTTCCCTTATCGTCATTAACATAAACCGCTATACGAATAACATCGCCTTTTTTGAGGGGCTGTCTCAACCCAACAGTCAGTTCATACACCCCTCTATCATGAATAGCCACAGAAGTCCAATCGCTTACCATGAGATTATTCCTGAACAGCCCGACGCTTATACCTGGCATGACCATATTATTGCCCTGAGGTTCTGTCAATTTCTTAACATATATCTTATCAAGAGAAATATTCCCGATCAGCTCGGCGACCTCTGTGTCATTAAACCTTGCAGTTTTGTAAGGAGCTACTTTCGTAATCTCAACTGTAACTTTTGCAGCCTCAACTTCATTTAACCCGATTAAATAAATTACTGATAATATTATAGCGATTACAAAAATAATTATATACAGAGTCTTTGATAAAATGCTCATTTTAATTTATGCCTTGATTACTCGCCAGCGGATGTGGTATTAACCAGCGTCTGATTTACTGAATATGATAAATTCCAGTTACCGCCCACAAGATTAGCAGTCATATTATAACCAACAGACCGCCTCCATGTAACATTAATCATTGTATGGGTATGGCATCCCACACATGCTTCATTTCCGCCTTTTAATATTGAGGATTGATTCGAAGCATTATAATAACTTGCATGTGATTCATTTGAACTGATGATTTGATCGATAATTAAATCATGGCAAAACACACATTCAACCGTAACTGCAGCATGGGCTTTTGGATCTATTGTCACATTTGTTTCCTTATATCCTATCGACATGCCGAATTCCCCTCCCACTATACCGCCCGTTCTATGGCAACCGACACATTCTGGTCCATTCGTCCAGTGCGGCGGTTGCGCACCCCCGCCAGCAGGATTAATCTCCAAATAAATGTCATCATGGCATTTTCTGCATGACACGCTTGCCCCATTATAAAAAGTGTGCTGACCTGAAAAAATGGATAGGGTAGCAG
>JBAQYK010000173.1:0-2242 GCA_049299995.1 Candidatus Methanoperedens sp. | reverse complement strand
GCCCTCATTGATGCCCGTTCCCCGATGGGTTTTGCCAAGGTCTTCAGTATTGCACTGGTCGAGCGCATTTTACGACAGTTGCATGAGCTGGGACAGAAGACGGCCATCGTCATTTTGCCCGCCCACACTACACCTGTGTCTTTTCTGAGGCGCGAGTTTTATCAGCGCTATCCCATGACCATTACCTGGCTGAATGACCCCGAGACGGCCGAGGTGCTACGGGAAATCCCCGAAGAGGCCAAATGGGTCGTGCTATTGGAAGGTGACGGGCTATATGATGAGCGCATTGTCAAAGCCTTATGCCAGAGCACCGCGGCCCTCAATATCAGCAATGCACAGGCTGTTAATCCGCCGCTGGCCGCGTGTGTCGATCGAAACAGCTTTGGCACGTACAGTGTGAATGACTGGCGGAACTGGGTACGGACGGCCGTTGACAAGGGCCTGATCGAAACGCGCAGCGTGCACCATATGGACTCCTATTTGCTGTCGTTACGACGCGACGTGACACCACAACTCCAGCGGGTATCTACGCGGGAAGCCATCCGAGACATCGAAAACGCCATGTACCACGATACGTTTAAAGGCGTTATGGAGCTGGTGGGTGCTTATGGGTATCGAATCCCGGTGCGGGGATTAACGCGCTTTTTTGCCCGTACGCCCGTTACCCCTAATATGCTCACGGCATTGAGCGTCGTTTGTAAATTTGCCGCCATTCCGTTTTTTGCCCTGGGATGGCTATGGACGGGTCTCCTTTTGGCATGGGGTTTTGTCATTTCGGACTCTGTGGACGGCAAGCTGGCCCGTATGACCGTACGCTACAGCAACCTTGCCGGCCGCTTTGATCAGGCCACGACCTTGACGGCCTATCTGGGATGGTATCTGGCTCTGGGTTGGCATGTAAGTGGTGGCAACGTCTTCACTCCGCCTGGATGGGCCGGCATCGCCTTAGCGACATTTGCCCTGTTTGATAAACTGAGTATGATGTACTTTGTGCGCAAGTTCGGCCGCTCACTGTTAGATTATGAACCGGTGGATAGACAGATACACCTTTTCCATGCGCGCAAGAATCTGCTGGTGGTATTGATGATCGGATTGCTCCTCGATCAAACTTTGCCAGCCTTTTACATGATAACTTTCTGGATGGGACTAACTTTCCTCGCACACCTGCTCAGAGTGCTCTGGGTGAGCTATGCAAAAAGAGCAGAGGTCTCTCCATAACCCTACGTCTGTAACGAAGATAACGAAGCCGTGCTTTTATTACTTCCTTTCACCCGTGCCTATCCTGAGCAGCCAGTGATGATGCTCATTGCCCTCCTGTTTGCCGGGGTTGCCGATGGGGTTGGCGTCTTGGCCTTTCTCCCCTAATGCATGACTATGCACCAGCATTTGGTATAGGGGGCATCCCTCAAATCCGTCATGATCAGTGGAAATCATGCAATGAATCTCCATGGCCCCCGAGCGAAGCGGCTCTGTTCAACATGATTGTATGGGGAATGAGAAAACGCCCTACTCCCCATGCAATCTTACACGTTAGGGCGAACATAAGGACAGGCGGGTGTCAACTACAAATTCATCCAATTTAAAATCGGGGGAAGCTAATATTTTGTTTTCATATTTAACTGGGCTATTAACCGCAGTTCTGATTTTCTTTCTATTTTTCCTTTTTATAGGATATAGAATTGGGTTCTCAAATCTTTTTTCAAATTTGAAGAGCCAAATTATCCCAATAGGATCTTCCCCAATGGTTCTTAATTTACCCGAAGATATTTTAAAAGAATTGACCAAGCTTAAAGTTCCGATAGACAATGCTCACAATCCTACAAATGTGCCAAAACATGATACATACTTAGTGCGTCCTGATAAAGATTTAGGATTTGTTTTGAGGCCTGATGTTAGAGTATATGCTAACATATTAAAATCTACTATGGCTATTAATATTGACCCTCCAGTTATTTACCTTAAAGATGGTCTTGAATATTCAGATAATGTTAAGAAATATCTAAAAGAACAATCATTAATCGGTTTTTCATATTCTACTGATAGCAATGGATTTAGAAATACAATACCAAATATTAAATCAGATAATCAAATCCTTATAATAGGAGATAGTGTTCCTTTTGGAGTTGGAGTTGATGATGAGTATACTGTTGCAAGTCAATTACAAAAAATTATTGGTGATAAGTATAGAGTTATTAACGCGGGTGTCGGAAACTATGATGGTCATCAAGCATTTTTGATGGCA
>JBAQYK010000172.1:0-5395 GCA_049299995.1 Candidatus Methanoperedens sp. | reverse complement strand
TTTCAGTTCGGGTCTGAAGTGGTATAAGCTCCCGCTCCTTGTCTTCAATCGTCTTTTTGATGGCGTTTATTACTGGCAATAAATTATCATACGCAATCTTGTATTCTTCCACTTTCAGTATGTTATCAAATATTATTTTTCTATTCCTTGCAACCTCAAGAAACGCAGTTGTAAATGTACCCTGGGGAACCCCTATCGCATTCTCAAAAAGCGATGGCAGTTCATCCTCCGACTGGACGCTGTGAAATAAATTGCCCGCAATCCAAGCAATGACATCCTTTTTTCCTTTTATCTCATCAACCGGCGTTCTGAGGAAATAGTCACTTCCACTTCCTATTTTCCTATGTATTGTATATTTTATTTCGTCATTCCCTTCAACTGTTACGACTACATAACCTGATTTTTCACCATGGCGCAGGAAATCCGTCTGGTTGTACGGCAGGAAATCAAAAAGCGCATAACCTATCGCTTCAAGTATGGCGGTCTTGCCATGCCCATTTTCACCGCAGATGCCGTTGATACCTTCAGAGAATTCGATAGTATCTTTTTTGTATGATTTTATGTTCTTGAGTTCCACGGATTTGATGAGCATTCATTCCCCCATGCGTGAAAGAAGCGTCTGCTGTGCGGCGGGAGTTTTGCAGTCTTTATCAACATTATCTCTATGTTGCGAGCGTATTTTTTCAAAACACCATCTCAAATCAGTCTGGATATCGCTTTCTTCAATTCCTGCAGCAGCTTTCTTTTTCACTTCAATCATAGTATTTACGATTGCTTCCACATTGTCCCTGTACCTGCTGTCAAGTTTTATCCTATCAGAGAAAACACGAAGTTCTATCTGCTCCCTGGTAAGCCCGCGCACATCCCCCTCCCTGAGTGCGTATTGCGAATTGCTCTTTTGGATCTTGACTTCTGACCAGAGAGGTTGGAATTGCTCAACCAGCATATCTTTTATGCGTTCTTTGTTTACGTCTGATTTTGGAAAATTCATCTCACCATAGAGCACAAGTTCGATAAGTGGGCTTCTATCTGATTGGATCGCGGGTTCACTTTCAAGTTTAGATTCTACCCTTGAATAAAGCTCGTCTAGTGTTGCGATACTGCTCATGTCGAGCTTGATGCGCCTGACAGGACGGGTTATTGGAGTTATGAGTTTATTACCGCTATCTCTTACATGATAAAAACCTTTTGGTAAGCCATATTCGTTCATTAAGCCGTATTCGTCGCTCATCTCAATCATTTCCACACTTCCCGGATTGAATATCCAACCATCCAGCTTGTATTGCATATGATAATGCCCGAGCGCAAGGTAATCTACTGAATCTTTTAAGGGGAGGAGTGAATTATAAGGGATTTCCCCGGCTGCCTCCTGCTTTACCTGTCCTTCAATACCAAAATGCATCATCAGGATAGTATATTTTTCACCGCGTTCTGCGGTTATTTTTTTTATCTCATCTGCGATTTTTGGAATTGTCGAAGCTGTTCTGGAGCCTATGTATGGCATTCCAAAAATACGCATTTTATCAAGTTCAACAAAATCCCCCATAAGTTCTACCCCATCAGCCTCTTTTTTCCTTATGAGCCTGAGCAGACCCTGCGAATTCAATATCTCAAGCCAGCTTTTCCCGTCCTGGTGAAAAGCAAGGTCGTGGTTTCCCTCGATAGCATAAACCTGTGTTGATGGACTTCTTTCTTTAAGTTCCATAAGCACTTTGTATGCCTGTAAATAGGTAGGCGCATTTATATTCCGTTTGTGGAAGAGGTCTCCTGAGATTAGTATGAACTCTGCTTTGTGGTCGATAGCATACTGGATTACTGATTTGAAGGCGCGGGCGTAGTCACGGAAGCGCTCGATGAGACCATATTGTGCGTAGCCGAGATGAAAGTCACTGGCGTGGATGAAGTTCATGATGAGTTAAGAATGGTGTTTGGGGTTAAAAATGGTTATGTCCCGATGAGTGAAAATATTCATTAGGGAATGGACAACGTCAATCCTCTTTGAGCTTTTTTAGTTTTTTCTTAATGGTATCAAAGTATTCAATCTCTGTTAATAGCATTTCACACGTTGGTTTCGTTGCAGCAAAAGCATCGCTGTGCAGATGACCTTCAATGTATGTTGAAAGAAGTTCATATTTAGCTACAACTTCATCAACAATTGATTTGTCCCAAACAACATCCTTCAGGCGGCCAAAACTAACCCGTTCCTCGAAGCGCATTACGACTTCATTAAAAAGGTCAAAAATAATGAAAGCTTCGTAGGCTGTGCGTAGTGCGCCAAATCCTTGCCGCAAGAGATTTTCCTGTTCTGCCGCCTCTGCACTTTTGGCTTGCTGATAGATTTCACGTGCTTTCTTAGTTTTGCGGTACTCTCGTTCCATTGCAGGACTGTTATTGAGGGACACATAACCTGGTTTACCATCGTTATCTCCTCTCTTTATCCAATGTGTTACAATATCTATCGTCTGCCGCTCAGCATACTTCTTAAGGTGGTATAGGAATGGTAAATCGTGGGTAAAGACGATTACTTGTCGGTGTTTTGCTTCCGTAACCAGAATAGAAGCAATCGTCTCTCTCCACTCCAAATCGAGAGATGTGACGGGATCATCCAATATGATTCCACTGCTTGTGGTGTCCAGTGCCACCTCGGTAAGGAAGTCTGCAATAGCAACAGCACGCTTTTCGCCTTCACTCAAAACCTTATCTGGTGTAATTTTTTCCACAGATGCAGTCGGATCACTTTTCAAGGCAATTTGCTTGTACGTCTCGCCTTTGCGTGCAGTAGTATTTATGATAACCCTTAACGGGCGCTGTAAGTCTTTCAAAGTTTGCTCGAATAGTTCAATATATCGATCTGTAACTAATTGTTCAAATAGCTCCTTGTACTTTTGAGTGATGTGTCTTGTATTGCCACCAATTTTATTCGCTTTTTTTGCCCAAGTCCGTTTCTGAATGTAGTACTCAATTTTTGATAAGTGTTGGCCAAGTAACACTCGATGACGCAAACTCAGCAACTGCTGTTCCAGTTCAGCAATCCTTTGGGCTGGGTTTCTCTTTTTCAGTTCATCGCGTTCTTTTTTCAAGGTCTGGATGAGATCCTCAAAGTTAGAAAGTCCACTACTAGGCATCTGAGGCATAGTACTTTTTTCATGAGCATCAATGAGCCCAAGAGCAGCTTCCCGCCGCTGACGGCAGATTTGAATAAATATTGTCACCTGGCTCATCAATGCCATGTTGTTTTCCTGTAGGTATCGGTAGGACACGGACTGGTCGTCAAAGAAGTTTAGATCAATCGCTTCCAACCCACCGCGCTTTTCCTCAAGGATTGTTTGTGCTTCGACCAACTTTGCCTGCGCCTCTCCTTCTAAGAATATCCAAAGGCGAAGCAATAAGTCACGTGCCTCAGTTGTAAGGGGTTGTTGGCAAAGCAGACAGTGATTTTCAGCCTGAGGATATGGCTTATCCGGCGTCTGCTCACCCTCAGCCAGTGCCTTTGCAGCTACAATAAAGCTGTGCCAAGCGTCACTTCCTATTTGAGTAAAATGTTCTGATTTAAACTGGTCAACACTGACGCGCTGAGCTACAGACACTCTTTCAAGGTATATCTCTACTGACTTACCAATATCACTAATAGCATCATCGCTTAACTTGCTCTCCACTTCACTCAAGCGCTTGGTTAGATTTATCAGATCATCTGCCGTCTTCGTCAGTTTAGCTACCTGTAAAGGAATATCCTGGGTTTTGAGTGTGGCAATCTCAATGTCTAATTCTTCAATTCGTTTTGTCTCTTTTGGTGTCAACGTTGCCATTTGATATAATTCCTTAAGGTTAGTCTCAGGTCCGAGGTTGGCAATCAACCCTGTGACCGCCGATTCACCCTGAAACATGAGACCAAAATCATGCGGCTGTGTGCACTCCTCAATTCTGACCTCTAGACGTTCCCGAACTTTATCTGTTACATCAGCCAAGCAGGTGAGGTAAGATAGACCGGTTGGAGAGAAGCTTAATGTATTTGAACCAGTCAAATGTATCTTCACGCTGGTACTATCAAAGACATAGAATTTCGCAAGTTCAGGGCATTGATTCCCTATTTGATAATGAATGATTCTAGTAGATGTTCCATCGGATATTTCAAAATCAGCAGAAATTATCGTATTAGTACTGAGTGGCTGAGTTATATCAGGAAGTACTTCTTTATCACCACGACTGAAGCCAGCGCAACCAAGGACACGAGCATATCCTGATTTTCCTGAGCCGTTTGCTCCGAATATGGCGGTTAACGCTGGACCAAAGGTGATGGAGTGCCCCGTAACCAGAGCGTTAACATTTTGCATGTTGAAAATTTTCATCAACTGTAATTGCTCATCAGATGACGGAGCTGCAATAGTTTCATTATTATTAAACTGCAATTGAGGACGTTGGCATATCGATTCTGCTAAACCGTTTTCTTGCAGTAAATACTGCAATAATTCATTGTATTCTAAATCCGTGAACTGCGCCCCTGCCATTATTCTATCCAATGCTGCCTGCTCCCAGTATGGCAGCGTGGTCGCCCATTGCCTTATTTCAGCTAAAACACTTGTCATGTCTTTAGTCTCCCCTTCTTTAGGCAAACCCCAATTTGGTTTGAACCATCTGTATCGCGTTTGTGGAAAAGGTCGCCTGAAATGAGAATGAACTCGACCTTGTGGTCGATGGCGTAGGTTATGACAGAATGGAAGGCGCGGGCGTAGTCGCGGAAGCGTTCGGGGATGCCGTACTGGACATAGCCGAGGTGGAAGTCGCTCGCGTGCAGGAAGTTCATGGATTGTTAATAGGTTGTAGGGGGTTAAAAAGGGTTAGGAGAGCGGGATGAAAGTGATTAAATTAAAAAAGCTTAAGACCATAAGAAAGAAAAGGTTGTAACACATAAAATATTAAAAGTCACTGTGGATAAAATAAATAATTTCCTATCACAATTCATATATTCCTTTCCGCTGTTATACCGTTCATGGAAATCCGGCTGTCACGCCCGTGTATCGAAGACCCGTCCAGGTATATCGCAGAGTGCCATCTTGGTAAAAGACTGGATATGGAAAAGCTGTGTGAAATTTTGAGAAACACGGGCGCAAAGGGGCTAAAGTGCTCGATAAGACTTGGCGTGGCGCGTTTTGAGCTTGAGGAAAGAAGCGTGATGCTTTACCAGAGCGGGCGCGTGGATATCAGGAGAATCCGAAATACTGCTGAAGCGCAAAACGTAATGGAACTGGTAATGTCAATGGTTAAAGATGCTCTCAGCGATAAATCTTCTTAGAGAATTCCCCGATTGTATTGCTGGTTTTCTGGACAAGGACATCCATCTTCTTGTCAAGATGTTCTTCAACGCCTTTGATATTTATCCTGATTGACCGCTCTTTGG
>JBAQYK010000171.1:0-2226 GCA_049299995.1 Candidatus Methanoperedens sp. | reverse complement strand
CGATATCCGTCAGCACAACGTCCCCGAGTTCTTTTTCTGCGATTCTCTGCGCTGCTGTTGCGCCCACGGCGCCTGCGCCGATGATTGTGATTTTTGGCATGGGTTTTTCACCTGAATTTTTGGTTATGAGGGATTGATGGATGATAACTTTTACGTAGGTTTCAGGCAGGATTTGATAAGCATCCTGCTATAATGATAATGATAGAAAAAGAATTAAATAATAGTAATCACATTGTATAATATACACGAGGGTACACTATGTCAATACTAGATGTAACTGAAGATCAAATATTTCATACCTTAGGCAAGGGAAGAGACCCGAATTTTAAGCCAATAGAGAAAGTAAGACCAGTAATGGTCAAACCAAAGAAAACATATACAATAAACAATAGCAGAACCATGCAGGCAGTTAAAACCGCAACGTCAGCACCCGCAGTAGTCCAACCCGTAGTAACTGTCACATTACCTCAAGCCGATGACCCTATGATGAAGATTACATCGGATTTGAACGAATTGAACAACCGCGTCGCTGGTATCCAGAAAATGGTAAAATGGTACATAGTGCCGCAGTTTGTGGTTGTTCTTGTTTTGTTCCTGGCGCTGGTTGTGAAAAGTTAAATATTTCTTTTTTTAAAAAATCAATATTTTGATTTTGAATACGACGATTTTTCAAACTACCGATATTTTCATGTATTAATCCCTCTTTAGTGGGCGGTATGAAATATATCGTCCTCGTAGGAGACGGAATGGCTGATTATCCCATCCCTGAGCTTGGCGACCTCACGCCGCTTGCGGCTGCCAATATCCCCAATATGGATTTTATCGCAAAGCATGGAAAATGCGGTGTTGCAAAAACCGTACCTGACAATATGACTGCAGGCAGCGATGTGGCAAATCTTTCCATAATGGGTTACAACCCTGAACAATATTATTCAGGGCGCGGCCCTCTTGAGGCAGCAAGCATGGGCGTAGCTCTTGAAAACGACGACATCGCTTTCCGGTGCAACCTTATTACCGAGAAGGATGGGACAATCGCCGATTACAGCGCGGGTCATATTTCAAGTGAAGAAGCGCGTATACTGATAGAAGCAGTAGATGCCAAACTCGGTAACGCCTGCAAATTTCATGCCGGGGTAAGCTACAGGCACTTGCTGGTAATGAAGGGCGGGGAAAAAGCGCAATGTACACCCCCTCACGACGTTACGGGACAATCAGTGGATGATTGCCTGCCCCGCGGCGAAGGCTCAGAATTATTGATTGCTCTCATCAAAGCCTCAAAACCCATTCTGGATAAACATGAAATCAACATAAAAAGAAGGAAAGACGGGAAGAATGCGGCGAACCTTATCTGGCCGTGGGGTCAGGGTAGGGCGCCTGACATGCGCCTTTTTAAGGATTTATTCGGTGTTTCGGGTTCGATTATCTCGGCTGTGGATTTGCTAAAAGGCATTGGAAAATATGCCGGTCTTGAAATAATAAACGTACCCGGAGCTACCGGATATCTGGATACGAACTTCTCGGGTAAAGCCGCGTATGCTCTTAAATCATTGGAAAACCATGACTTCGTGCTCGTCCATGTGGAGGCGCCGGATGAAGCCGGGCATATGGGAAATGTGGAAGCCAAAATAAAGGCGATTGAGGATTTTGATGAGAAAGTGGTCGGAGGCATGCTGAACGAGCTTGGCGGATTCGGGGATTTCCGGGTTATGGTGTTGCCCGACCATCCTACGCCAATATCTGTGAGAACGCATACAAGGGAGCCTGTTCCTTTCGCGATATATTCTTCGACCGAAAGCGCGGATTATGTGGACAGGTTTGACGAGCTTGCGGCAAAGGAAGGTATTTTCGGGCTTGTGGAAGGTCACAGGCTGATGAATTTACTCATTAAGTAAGGTGTTGAAGGGAGAACAAAAATATGGAATGGTATTTGATAGGAATTGCGGCGGCGCTTCTCACAACTTTCGGGTTCGTGCCCCAGATTATAAAAATGTACCGGACAAAATCAGCCAGGGATATCAGCCCCGTTACATTGTTCCAGTTCAGCGCCGGCACAATCGTGTGGGCGCTGTACGGCTGGCATTTAGGGGATGTTATTATTATTGCAGCCAACGCCATAAGTTTTTTAACTCTTGTTGTGGAGATTGTATTTTACTATTATTATCGAAGAAATTAAATATCATCGTTTAGTATTTTTGCTTGCGGAACACTTATAAAAAAAGCTAAGTA
>JBAQYK010000170.1:0-3411 GCA_049299995.1 Candidatus Methanoperedens sp. | reverse complement strand
CCGAGTCACGCCTCGGGAGGGCGTGTTCGGGTATGGTTCCACCATACCCGTCGTTTTTGAAGACCCAAAAACAATGTCGTTTCTCTTATTGATTAATTCAGACAGCATATCGGCAACCAAAGGCAGGCTTCTTGCCTGGTATTTGATTTTCTTAATAAGGCGTTCAACCTGGAGCTGTGTGCCCATGATAATCAGGTTTACTTTATCCGCTTCGTGGGATACAGCCTCCCGCGGCAGGGCGGCATCTCCCCCCCTTGCGAGCATCTCCTGTTTTATTATCAATGCTTCGGTCGTTGTTATGTTCTTCAAAAGGATATTATATAAAACCGTTTTATTTTTCATGACCTGGCTGCCAGTTCCCGTTGCCCCGATTGAGGTAATCAATCGCGTGGCATCGTTCGGGTTTCTTATATCAAGCAGTTCTGCTTCGTAATCGCCCGAGCTGACCGCAGGTATTCTTGCCCGTATCCGCTCCGCGACCCTCACAGCATCCACAGTGGGAGCGACATCGTGCGTCCTGATTATATGGACGCCGTTTCTCACTGCAATCGCAGTTGCTGCAAGGCTTCCATAAAGTCTCTCGTCTGCGGATTTGTTGAGCGTCTCGCCGATAAAGGATTTCCTGGATATCGCCGCAAGTATGGGTTTCCCGAAGATACGAAGCCTCTGGATATTGTCTATGGTTTCATAATCGTACATGGGAAGTTTCAGAGGCGTCCATCTCCCGATGGCAGGGTCGATGATAATATTATCCGGATTTACGCCATATTCCTCGGCGCCGCTTATTATCCTTTCAAGCGAATCGATTACTGCATCCATACCCACAGGGTCGCCGGGAATCTTATTGCTTGCCATCAGTATTACGGGGCAATCATGCTCTTTCGCTACCTTTACCATCCCGTTATCTGCTGTAAAACCGCTTACATCATTGATAATCCGGGCACCGGAGTCAAGCGCCTTCCCTGCTATATCGGCAAACATGGTATCCACGGATATCGGGACAGTTATATCAGCCAGCATTTTTATAGCTGGAATGAGCCTGGAGCGTTCCTCTTCTTTTGAGATTTTCAAAGCAAGAGGCCAGGTGGAACGTGCGCCAATGTCAATAAGCTCTGCGCCTTCATCAATCATTTTAAGGGCTGCATCAAGAACAGAATCTGCCAAAACCACAGAACCTTTATAAAAAGACTCACTGCTTAGATTTATTACACCCATTACACGTACGGGTTGAGCGTCTCCGACTTTCAATCCTGCAATGGTTTTTTCTATCACGTTTTACCATAATGGTTTTTAAATACTCATAAGGTTTACGTATTTATTGAACAAAAAAGCCAGTTCTATATCTATCTCATTATTTAACCCCTTTATTTCTTTTGGAAAAATTAAATTACCGTTATGATTATGATGATGTAAAATTAAATAGTGAATCATGTCCCGCCATTCGGTTATGCAATGCAGTAACCTGGTATATTCGGATTTCACGCATTTTACTACAATTATTTGATACTGAATTGGTGTGCATACCTCGATTTCATCTGGAAATGCATTACGGAGCATTTTTACAAGATTTTTTTATATCTTAGGAAATATCGCATCAAAAATATTTAGCTATTATAAGACTGAATTCAAATAAGACCACAAGAACTGCCGCAACTATCAATTCCGAAATGGAAGACGGGTCAGGTGAAACGAATAAGGCAAATGCAAGAAGGACGCCATATATTATCATTCGTTTTCCCTTAAGATACCCAAGTTTCAATATACCCATTTTTATAGAGAATACGAGAAGAAGCGGGAACTGGAAAACAAGCCCAAAACCGACGAGGAGTGTTATTAAGGTATAAATTGTTTTTATAACTGAAACCTGCGGCAATGCTACATCAATTGAATAAAGTATAGCATATTTAAATATAACAGGCAAAACTACAAAATAGGCAAGCGCCGCCCCTCCTGAGAACAGGATAAAAGAAAAAGGTACAATCCTGATAAAAAACAGTTTCTCATTCTTATAAAGTCCTTTTCCTATGAACATGAACCCCTCATAAACCACAAGCGGTATCCCGATAAATAGCGCAACCATGAGGGATAGTGTGAGCTTTGCGATAATAAGTTCCATAGGGGAATATATGGTCATGGGTACAGGGACAGTTTGTTTCCATATAACCTGCAGGAGTTCGCCCGAGTAAAGAAAAGCAACCGCTGTAATGAGCGCAATTGGAACGGCAGCAGCTATCATTCGCAAGCGCAGCTCTTTGACGTGCTCAACCAGAGGCAGCTCTTCATCGCCGGGTACGCTGTTCATTGCAGTTACTGAATCTTTATTGTTAATAAATATGGTGCAGGGAAAAGTTCTATTGATGTTGAGGTGAATTATTGTTTGAATGAAAGTCAGAGAATTTACCGAGCGGGCATTGATAGCGCGTATTGCGAAATTACTTCCAAAACCCAAAAATAATGTAGTAGTGGGTGCTGGCGTGGATGACTGCGCAGTGCTGGATACCGGAGGAGAGGATTATCTCCTCGCCACAACTGATATGCTCCATCGTAAAACGGATTTCCCGCCCCGGATGAGCGGCTGGCAGATTGGATGGATGTCGGTCGCGGTAAATCTTAGCGACCTTGCCTCAAAAGGCGCAAAGCCTCTTGGCGTATTAATGGCAATGGGTATCCCGCCTGATGCAGAGCTTTGTTTCATCGAAGAAATCGCCAGAGGAATGGCTGAATGCGCCGAAAAGTTCGGGACGCAGATAATAGGGGGGGATACAGACTCGCATGATGAGCTGACTATGGCAGGATCTGCGCTTGGGCTTGTAAATAAAGAACAGCTCATACGCAGGAGCGGGGCAAAGGAAGGAGACCTCGTGTGTGTGACAGGACATCTTGGTACGGCAGGCGCGGCGCTGCTTGCTTTGAGTAAGAAAATCCCTGCCAGCGAGGAGATATTAAAGGCGCTGTTTGAACCTGTGCCAAGGATAAAGGAAGGCATGGCGCTTGCACAGAGCCGCGCAGTTACATCCATGATGGATATAAGCGATGGATTAGCGCTCTCGCTTCATGATATGAGCAAAGCAAGCGATGTTGGATTCAAGATATATGAAAGTAAGTTGCCTGTTTTACCTGAAGTTAAAGGGTTATTGAAAGGCGAGGAACTACTGGAGGCTGTGGTTTATACGGGCGGGGATTTTGAACTCCTGTTCACTGTAGCGCCGGATAAGATCGAAAAGGCAAAAACAGCCAGTCCATTGACTGTTATAGGCGAAGTCATTGGCGATGGGGTGTTTATCGAAAGAGCGGGAAGGGTGGAAGAACTTAAGGCGAAAGGATACGAGCATTTTGGAGGTGATTGAGTCATCGACCTCGGATTAGAAATCCATAGGCATCGGCGTTGGGTGCATCGGCGTGGATGCTCGA
>JBAQYK010000169.1:0-3619 GCA_049299995.1 Candidatus Methanoperedens sp. | reverse complement strand
GTATGGTGGTCATCAACTGTGAGGTCGCCGCGCGCTTTTACAGCGAGGTCGAATGAGCCGTGTTTTGCAAAGGAGTTGAGCATGTGGTCAAAGAACGCTATGCCGGTGTTGATGTCTGTATTGCCTGAACCGTCTAAGGCGATATTTACTTCTATGTCGGTCTCGCTGGTTTTCCGGGTTATTTTTGATGAGCGCATGATGGGGATTATATTAGTGAGTTAGAATATAAAGGTGTTGTGTTATGTGCGTTGAGTTATATCAACAGAAAGTTTCTTAACTCGATAAACATAATTATCATTAATATGATTCGCCAGAGATTCGTTCTTGATACCAGCGCCCTGACAGACACGCAGACAAGAGAGCTTGAGGGTGGAACGCTCTGCGTTGCAATGGGCGGCATTCTTGATATCGCTGCCGAGGCGCGCCTGCATCTCGGGATAAGCTGCTACATCCCCTATCCCTCGGTGTATAACGAGATGAGGGACTTTGCAAAGAACAATGGCTGCGACGAGGAAACGCTTGCTAAAATAGATACGTGGCTTGTCAAAAAAACACCGGACAGGTATGAGGTGAAAATCCCCTCCAAGATTTTCTACGATTATGTGGACTTCATGCGCGGGCGCATAAATAAGGGAATGAACGTGGCAGAGGATGCGATATGGGAGTCAGCCACCGAGTGCCTCTTCCGCACCACCAAAGCCAAATCAAAACATGAGATTGAGCCTGAAATTGAACGCAACGTGATTGGGGGAATAATCAACGGCTTCAGGGACAAGTACAGGAATGCGCTGCGGTACGGGATTCTGGACAGCGCGCCTGACATCGACGTGCTGCTGCTTGCAAAGGAGCTTGACGCCGCAGTCGTAGCCAGTGATATCGGTATCCAGAAATGGGCTGAGCAGCTAGGGCTTCGTTTCGTTGAGGCAAAATCCTTCCCAACCATGATGAAGGAATACTTAAAACGCATAAAACCCGAAAAAGTAGCCAGTATGATTTAGATGATCTACGAATCTATCGCAGCATTTGGTTTTGTTGTTATTATTTTCCTTACTTTGAGGGATATCCGCATCTATCATCGCACCAGGATAGAATCATACAGAAAAGGCGCCTTGCGTGGAATGATTGCGGGCGCTGTGGCGCTGGTTGGCATGGGCGTTACTGCGGCAAATCCTGAAAATCCATCCATCGGACTTACAATAGTGTTTGTCGCCATTTATATTAACGGAAAAGGCTCGCGAGAGGACGTGTTCGGGGATGCGCCTTTGATAAATAGGGTGCTGGGGAAAACAACGGTTAAAAAATAGGTTAGAACAAAGGATTGACACCAAAACTATTTCATTCCTTAACAACTAAAACAGGACAATGCTTACCAAACGAATTATCCCATGCCTCGATGTGACGCTTGACAAGGAAGGGGGCTGCGTGGTCAAAGGAATTGAGTTTGTCCACTTGCGAGAAGCGGGAGACCCTGTTGAACTTGCCAAGAGATACAACGAACAGGGAGCGGACGAGCTTGTGTTCCTTGATATCACAGCCTCGCATGAACGCAGGCGAACTATGATAGACGTGATAGAGAGAACTGCAGACGAGGTGTTTATCCCTCTCACTGTCGGGGGGGGAATAAGCAGCACAGAGGCTATAAAGAACATCCTGCGCGCAGGGGCGGATAAGGTATCCGTAAATACGGCGGCGGTAAAGAATCCTAGTTTTGTGAAGGAGTCTTCCGAGATATTCGGCTCGCAGTGCATCGTCACTGCCATTGACTGCAGGCGCAATTTTGATATTAAGAATAACAAGGAAAAGACCATAATCGGGCTTGAGGACGGGAGAGATGCCTGGTACGAGGTTGTCATCTACGGGGGCAGGACGCCAACAGGTTTGGATGCTGTGCTGTGGGCAGAGAAGGTGGAGAGGCTTGGTTCTGGCGAGATTTTGCTCACAAGCATGGACAGGGACGGCACGAAGGACGGGTACGACCTGCCAATAACCAGAACGCTTTCTGAGACGCTGGACATTCCCATAATAGCTTCCGGCGGCGCGGGGAATATCGAGCACATGTACGAGGCTTTTACCGATGGAAAAGCGGATGCGGCGCTTGCAGCGAGTATTTTCCATTTCGGGGAATATACGATAGGGGAGGCGAAGGAGTACCTGAGGGGGAAGGGCGTAGCTATAAGAGTGTGAAAATCAAGGCGCAGTAAGAATAATAAAAATAAAAAAATTAGTAATATGCTTTTGGCATATTACTGGTTTGATTCGTATCTTTTCAGAATGGCTATAACCTGATTCAGCAGGTTCTTTGATTCTGTCAGATGCTTGGCGCCGATGTCCGCTGCCTTATCAAGATTCGCATCCAGTATTTGCAGGTTCTCCTGAAGCAGGTATATCAGGTACATCATTATGCACCAGTACACTGCGAGAGCCAGGAATGAAAAAACACCTATAACCACGGCTTGATTATATATCAGCGCTGTGGATTGTCCCAGCGGCTGCAATATATTTAATGCGTCCATGTAATTTGAAATTATTATTACACCAAATATCAATGGTACAATTGTTGCCAGAATTAAACTTTGTTTACTTAGCCTCATGCCTTTACCTCCAGTTCTACTTTCTAGGTCATCTTTCTATTTAAATATATCTTACCTGAGCTTATATTTATCCTCGATTATAGGATATTTATATGTAGACAGACCCCTATTTAAAAAACATGGAAAAAATCGAAGTAACATGTCCCTCATGCTCGCCTGATACACCTGTTTCCCATATTATCCTGAAAGGTACGAGGAATACACTTTTGCAATGCGAAGACTGCATGTCGGTACATAAAGAGAAAAAACCAATAAACGTGCTGGTAAGGGTTATTGTGAGCAAAGGAAAGGAGTCAATTCATACAAGAGCCATGCTTTCCGGTACAATTAAGAAAGGCGATGAACTCGTTATAGACGATGAAGCAACAGGCGAGGCTTCTCTTGTACAGGTTATTTCTCTTGAGGTCGGGGATAAAAGAATGGAGGAAGCGTCGGCGGAAGATATTAAAACAGTATGGGCGCGGGCGATTGATGAAGTTCTCGTGAAAATCGCCGTAAGTCACAGGGAAACTACCGAATCCATAGAGATGCGTGTGCCCGGTGATCGTGAATTCGTTATCGGGGATAAAATAGAGATAAATGACCGTAAATTAAAGATTATACGGATAAAAATCAGGGGCAGTGGTTTTAAAAGCAGGAAAGGCGTTGCTGTCAGGGCAAAAGATATTAAACGCGTCTATATAGACACGGGATTCAAGATGCCAAAAAGGATTTCAAGAGTTGGCGGTGAGCGGGTTGTGATTAAAAAGCGGGAGTCGGTATGGAATTTGAAATCCAAAAAAGCAGATTGATAGAGGAATTAAGGCAGCACGGCATAGGTGAACGCGTGCTGGATGCCATGCGTAAAGTTCCGCGGCACCTGTTTATACCTGAAAGGGAGAGGAAAAATGCGTATGCAGACTGCCCTTTACCAATAGGATGGGGACAGACAATCTCTGCCCCTCACATGGTTGCGATAATGTGCGACCTTCTTGATATTCAGGATGGTATGAAAATACTGGAAGTAGGGGCAGGTTCTGGCTACCATG
>JBAQYK010000168.1:0-2329 GCA_049299995.1 Candidatus Methanoperedens sp. | reverse complement strand
CTTTGGAACTCTTGCGCTGCCATATACAAGTTTATATAGTGCAGAAGCAAGGTAATGCGGCGAGTTCCCGAGCTTTACAGCCCCTTCATCGGCATAGTATTCCCTGATTCTCGACACGTACAGCACCATGAGATTTGTTATCAAATATACTGCAAACGCCACGATTCCGATAAGCACATTATTTCCGCGATCCCTGTCACCGGAGAACAACTGGTTCCATGCAAGATACCAGCATATCATGGGAATTACGCTTATCATAGTTATAACAGCCACATCCTTATGTTTCAGGTGGGACATCTCATGCCCCAGCACGGCTCTTAGCTCCTTTTCATTAAGCAGGTTCATTATCCCTTCCGTGACACACACGCGTCCATCGCTAGCCCATCTACCGAATGCGAAAGCGTTGGGTATGGGTATCCTGGCAATACCTATCCTGGGTTTCGGTATCCTTGCGTCCCTCGCAAGTTCGCCGACCATCCTGTGAAGAGCCGGGTATTCCTGCTCACTCACATACCTCACGCCCATTGACCATTCGACCATTTTTGGTCCTATCATGTACTGGAAGAACATCATGACTGATGCGAGAACGCCATAGAAGAAAAATCCGCTTATTCCCGCATAGCTTGCCGCGAATGCTACAAGTCCATAGACTATCGCGAACATCACAGCCATTACTATATACAATCTTAATTTAAGCCACATATTTTGTCACCATTACTTTTCCTTAAATAAATACCTTATCAATCTTGCTGCGCGCCGAAGAAAGAGCTTCACTGCCTGCTATTCTGGCAGCAAAACAATCTGCCATATATTCAAGCTCGGATTCTGACGAAGAGGAAAAGGTCATCACGGCAAGCTGTTTTAGGTAAGGCGTTCCTGAATTATTGCGTATATGCCAGGCTTCATGCGCCAGTACAGCCTTCAGCTCGTCATCATTTAAGAGTTCAAGAAGCCCGATAGAAACGAAAATCGACCTGCCTGCGGCAAAAGCCCTGGGAACGGCTGAATCAAAATAATATATCCTGGCTGATGTCAGCCTGTCCACGAATTCCTGCGCCCATTTCATTATGCCGCCTGCCGGCTTTGCATTGAGGCGTCTGACCATTATCCTGTCATAATTCCGCAGTACTGCGAATATCAACACTGTGGAAATGACCACATAGGCAAGGTAGAGATAAAATGTCAGCATATAGCCGCATTTCATCAGGTAAAATGTCGCTGCAATAGCCAGCAAGATAGCGACCTGGGCTGAAACAAATGTCATGAGCCTCTGTTTTGGTTTCTTTAGCATCACGCTTGCTGCAAGCAAGGCGATTGAAACAACTACTAAAAGCGCCACAAAAGGAGCAAAGTCAGATAATCTCAGGCACAGCCCAAAGCAGTTAAATTCACCTGATACACTCATTTCTTATCACTGTATTTTGAGAAGTTCTCACGCGCAAGAGGACCAAAAGCGTCTACAAGGCTGTCCAGGATTTTTGTGGTGATTTCGGTTGCAGCTTCTTCCTCGGAAAAAACCGGCTCATATACATACCGAACCCTTCCGTTTACATTCTCCACGCGCCGTGCAGTATATCCTGCCTTGACCAGCCTGTCAAGTGTTCCTGCAACGCTTGTTAATGGAATCTTCGTTTTTTCGGTCAGCTCTGAAGTGGTCATCTCGCCATCGTTCCATAGCGACTTCAATATTGAAGCCTCAATAGGACTGAAGAACTTGGTGAGACCATTGTTTGAAATATTAATCTGATCCAGCTTAACCATAGGTTTACAATTGACGTAAAGGGACTTAAAGATTGCGGACGTTAAGGATTGCCCAGGACTTTCCATTTAATAAGAACGCCATCTTCCAATCTTTCGCAGGAGATAATCTCCAGTTTACAGAATTCGTCTGTGCATCCATCGCCGTCCATAAGCGTGGGCGCATTCTTGCCCCCGATTATAATATTACCGATAAAGGTATAAATTTCATCCACAAGCCCGGCTGATATTAGCCCCCAGTTCAATGTGGCTCCTCCTTCCACCATCAGGCGATTAATGCCGCGAGCCTTTAATTCCGGAAGGAGTTTTTCCAGGTCAACGGTTTTTTCACCGACCGATATTATTTCAGCGTACTTCCCGAGTTGCTTTACTTTTTCATGAGGCGCACTTTGCGAAACTGCTATTATCCTTTTGCCATCGCCTTTTTTGAAAATATCTGCGTCCGTGGGCGTGCGCGCCATGCTGTCCACCACTATTCTTACAGGTTTCTCATCCCTCCCATCCGCGAGCCGTTTTTCCCTGCGTTCTCTGGATTTAACTGTGAGGCTGGGGTTATCCGAAAGCACAGTTC
>JBAQYK010000167.1:0-5331 GCA_049299995.1 Candidatus Methanoperedens sp. | reverse complement strand
GCTCTGCCCTTGGCCTTTATTTCTTCAATTATCGCATCAAGTCCCATATCTTTTCACTTTTTAAGCATTGAATACGAACAATAATATCAGCGCTACTACAAGACCAAATATTGCTATGGATTCAGGTATAACGGTCATCAGAAGACCCTTACCAAAGAATTTTTCATCTTCTGCCATTGCTCCAACAGCAGCGGCTCCTATGGCCTGTTCACCCATACCTGCTCCAATACCGCAAAGTCCTACTGCTATTCCTGCTCCAATTGCTATCATTCCAGCATCTACTACCATATTTTTTATTCCTCCGTATATTTTCTATTATAACCAAAGGGGACGTATTTTTTACCTCCCCCTTCATAAAATTTAGTAAAGAATTCCACGTACTGAAGCCTCAATGAATGAAGCCCGGGACCGAGAATTCCAAGTAATAGGTTAATCAAATGACCGATAAATAGTATTACAACGCCCACAATTGCAAGACCGATGCCCTTGCCCATTAAAACACCATCAGGCTTAATGAAAAGATTCATGGAAAGTGTATTTACTGCAAGAGCAATTCCTGCCGATGATAAGCCAATAGCAAGTATCCTCGAGTAGGACAGCACATTGCTAAGAAGCGTGGGTATTTCAAGAATGGATATGAATCCTTCGCCTGCTATCAGAAGTATGAGTCCTATTATCGCAAGTCCTCCTCCAACTGCAAAAACCGGATCACTTGTCGGGATTGGCAGCTTTGACATCACGGCAGGCATCAATTTTGCAATAGCCATGACGCCGCCAATCAAAATCATCATCCAGCTTCCTTTTGCAAAAATTGCATGTTTTAGTCCATGTTCTATTACATGGTTCCTGAAGCCGATTACCAATCCGAGAAGAATATGAAGAATACCAATTACAAGAGTTAAAAGAAGAAGCCCCTGGACTTCTCCGAACCTGTGAACAGGCATATGTATGCCGGCAATTGCAGGACCTGAAATTCCCAGCAACCCATGTTCCAATTCTCCTTTTACGACTACATTAAAAAGAGGGAAACCGAAAAATTCCCCGTATATGAAACCAAAAATTATTGAGAGTAGTGATGAAAGGAACAATATCAACGCAAGCGCATTAAGACCGCCGGTCTTGAACTTATTCTTTATAAAATAAGCCATGGCAGCTACGATTATGCCATATCCAACATCGCCAAGCATTATCCCATAGAAAAGCGGGAATGTGATGAAAAGGACTGATGCAGGGTCTATCTCATTATATTTCGGCGTCGCAAAGGTATCAATCAATAGTTCAAAAGGTTTTGCAGGGCCGGGATTTTCAAGCTCAATGGGTATTTCTTCTTCTTTTACCTCTTCCTCGGTTTTAGTTAAATACACAAGCCCGCCAGTAGCTTCATTTAACTGTTTTTCTATCTCATCATATTTACTTGCCGGCACCCACCCGTCTATAATAAACGCATTGGGGCTTGTGGCAAACCGCAGCGGCGCTTCTGCCTTCTGGGTTTCTATGGAGAGATATTCATCCGCTGCCGTTATGAATTCGGAATATTCTTTCTTTATGCTGTCAAGTTCTGATTTTATTGACGCATGTTTTTCTTTGAGAGAGGATATCTCCTTTGTGAGTTCATCGAATATAACAGGCGGGTTCCCTTTTAAAGCCGGAACCTTTAATTCGACATACGAGCGCTCATCCTGCAGGAGTTTTTGAACGGGAGCCTCATAAACCACAGGAATAAAGAGCGCAAATATCTTTCTTTTTTCGTATTCTCCTGTAAATAATTCATAGTTATTGGTTATTTTGGAGAGCTGTGGTTCTATTTCCGCATCGATAAATCCTGTATAGGCTTTTACAGTCTCATAACCGGCATAAGCTTCAAGGGATAATGGAAGCCCGAAGAAGGGTTTAACCGCGGATACGAGGTCTTCTTTTTCTTTAATCTTGAATTCTAAGCTTCTTAATTCATCAAAATGGGACGAGACTTCTTTTTGAAGCTTTGTGATTTTTTCATCGATTTGGGATGGTAATTCTTTTGAACTTTGCTTCAGGGATGGTTCTTTTCCCAGAACCCCGAGCTGGTTGGATATTGTCCGCAGCGAGAGGAGGTACTCTGAAAGTTTTGAGGCGGGCTTTAAAGGCTTGCCTATCTTGAAATCCTGCCCCTCCTCCAAATAATCGGTTATATGAAGCACATTCAACCTGTGAAATGTGGATATGGTGGGCTCTATTAGGTCTTTTGTGCCTGCAATTATGACTCTTGTCATTTTTGTAGGTTTAAGCATTCGCTGCCCTCTCAAACTCGGTTAAAATAAATTTTGTGGCTTTTGTTATATTCTTTTTTGCCTTCTTTTTAATCTCTTCTGCTTCCCTTGCGCCTTGTTCTACGAGTTTTTTCCTTTCTTCTTTGATAACTTCCCGCGCTTTGCCAATCTCGGATGCAGCATACTCCCCAGCTTCTTCCCCGGCTTTTTTGATAATCTCCCTTGACTGCGCTTTTGCCCCGGAAATCTTCTGGTTTTTTGCTTCAATCGCCCGGGAAACAAAATTTTTGGCTTCTTGTTCTGCCTGCTTAATATCGGATAAAATTTCAGCTCGTGTCATTCAATTCCTCTACGACGCAAAATAATAGCTTCGTTTTGTCTCCTCAGCATAGGAGAGCACCTACTTAAATTATTCGGTTTTAAAATTGATTTTTTGTTATGGCGCACCCATATTTTTAATTAAAAATCATTTTAATTACCCACTAACCTGTAAGAGCCACTGCCAATGCGCTAAAAAACAATCAACTAACTTTTGTACCTATTTTACCTGTTCATATCCGCTGTTCGCCCACTCAACAATTCCGCCTTTCATATTGTAAACCTGCGCGAACCCGTTATTTACCAGTATTTCACTTGCCTGTAAGCTTCGGTGTCCCGACCTGCAATAGACCAGGATTTTCCTGTCGCGCGGAATCTCATTGAGCCTTTTATCGAGGTCCAGCACAGGTATCAGCACTGAACCTTTGATATGCCCTGAATCGTATTCCTCCTGCGTGCGCACATCCAGAATGAAAACTTCGCCGCGGTCAATCATTTCTTTAGCCTGCTGGACAGTAATGTCCACATACTGTGCTTTTTCGGGCGACTTTGTGGTACTCAAGCATCCCGATACTGCTGCCAGTAATATGAAACACGCAAATAGAACGGGACTGGTTTTTTTCATGAATAACTATTATTGCACTCAAGTATTTAAAAAATACGGGCTGGTGAAAAAGACATGGCAGGTTATTCTTGTAGCTGTTGTTTCCACGGTACAGTCGCTTTCTTGCTCATAAGAGATGTGCATTATTTTATCGATAGTTTCTTTTAATCCAAGCGCCAATAAGTATCTCCATGGCAATCCACCCCATAGAATACCGCTACGGAAACCCTGAAATGAAAGCCGTGTGGAGCGAAGAGACACGACTTCTGAAAATGCTGTCTGTTGAGGCGGCGCTTGCAAAAGCCGAGGCTCTCGTGGGTTACATCCCAAAAGGAGCGGATGAAAAAATAGCCCGCGGCGCTGGAAAAGTTAAACTCGAACGTGTAAAGGAGATAGAGGATGAAATCCACCACGATGTCATGGCTGTGGTGCTCGCGCTGGCTGAGCAGTCTGATGATGCTGGAAAATGGGTGCATTTCGGCGCCACTTCAAACGATATCCTGGATACAGCCACAGCGCTCCAGATAAAAGATGCTATTTTGATATTAAGAAAAGAGACCGCAAAATTGCGCGAAGTTTTACTGGATATGGCTCTATCGCATAAGAATACCGTATGCTCAGGACGCACCCACGGGCAGATAGGCGTCCCCACCACATACGGCTTGCGTTTTGCGATATGGGCGTCGGAGATGGAAAGGCATCTTGAGCGTTTAGACCAGTTGCTACCGCGCGCGACAGCAGGTAAAATGAGCGGCGCCGTTGGAACACAGGCGGCTTTTGGCAAAAAAGGCATCGAGATACAGAAAAAAACAATGGCATTCATCGGGATCGAAGCCGCCGACGTCTCAAACCAGATAGTCCAGCGGGACAGGCATGCGGAGTTCGTGATGTGGATGGCGAATACTGCCACCACGCTTGATAAAATATGCATCGAGATTAGAAGCCTTGCCCGAAGCGAGATAGCTGAAGTGGAAGAGGGCTTCGGGAAAAAACAGGTGGGCTCATCCACAATGCCTCACAAGCGCAACCCCATAAAATCGGAACAGGTGTGCGGGCTGGCAAGAATCGTGCGGGCAATGGTCGAGCCCGAGCTTCTGAACAATACCCTGTGGGACGAGCGTGACCTAACCAACTCATCGTGCGAGCGCGTTGTTTTTCCTGAATCCTGCGTGCTGACCGACCATATAATACGCCTCACCACAACCATCATGCAGAACATGCGTTTTTACCCCGAAAATATCAGGAAAAACCTGAACCTGCTGAATGGTTTGAACATGGGCGAAGCAATAATGATGGAACTTAGCAAGAAATGCGTGGGAAGGCAGGAGGCGCATGAGATCGTGCGCCAGTGCGCCATGTCGGCGCGGGAATCGGGGAGCCACATGAAGGATGCGCTGATTAAAAATGAAACCGTCTCGAAATACATATCCGAAAAAGAAATTATAACTCTCATGAACCCGGATAATTATATAGGCACAGCCGTAGAACAGGTGGAATCCCTTGTAACAAAACTTAAAAAACGGAAATAAAAAGAGGCCATATTTGTTAAGAAAAGCTACCATCAAAGACGTTGAAAAGATTTGGAAACTTGTAAATAATTACGCCGATAAACGCATAATGCTCCCCCGTTCATTGAGCGAACTGTACGAGAACCTCAGGGATTTTTATGTCGTAATAGAAGACGACAAAATGGTGGGCTGCGGCGCGCTTCATATAACATGGGAAGATTACGGGGAAATCCTTTCCCTTGCGGTTGAGCCGGAAAAAGTAAGGCATGGGATAGGGTCGCAGATTCTCAAAGCCTGCGAGGGGGAAGCCAGAGCTCTTGGATTGAATAAGCTCATTACGCTGACCTACGTGCCTGAGTTTTTTGAAAAACACGGATTTGTGAGGGTAAAGAAGAGCACCCTGCCGCATAAAATATGGAGCATGTGCATCAAGTGCCCCAAGTTCCCTGAGTGCGATGAGATTCCGCTTGTGAAGAAGATAAATTGAATTTGGCTATCGTATTAGAGGTGAGTAATCGATGAACTGGCTGTTCCTTTTCATAGGTAAAATATACCTGATTCTCTTTGTTTCCAATTCTTTCGCATTATCTGCGGAATAGAAACACTTGTCCCCTACCAGAATAATGTCCTTCACCTTCGATTCTTCCATGGATAA
>JBAQYK010000166.1:0-1749 GCA_049299995.1 Candidatus Methanoperedens sp. | reverse complement strand
TATTGGTATTGTTCGCGGAAGCATCTGTTTTGGTTGAATTATAGAATGCTCCGTGTGATTCATTTACCCCTTTAAGCTCATTTGGCACACCTGTATGGCATGACTCACATTCTTTTGTAACTGCTGCATGTGCACCCGAGTTAGTAGTTACATTTTCAGTTATCCATGTCCAATTATAACTACCATTCAAAGCGCTCATGTTCTTACCAGTAGGAACTGAAACATTACCTGTGGTGTGGCACACTTCGCATGCATCTCTGCCTGTCTGGTTTGCAATTGTATTGTGTACATCTAGTGATGTAATACCTATTTCACTTGCAATATCCTGATGGCATTTGACGCATTGCACTGAAGAGCCATTATAGAATGTATGCTGTCCTGCGAACAATGACAATGTGCTCGGCATTGCAAACAGACCAACTGATATCACTGCGATTGAAAGCAATAATATTTTACTGTTCATTTCTTTTTCACCTCCTTTTCCTATCCTTTATGATTATCTACCCAATTTGGGTTTAATTTGGGTATAGTTAGTATTCATTCTTGTTGGCATATATACTTTACCATTTCTCTTTTTGAAATCCGAAGCATATATAGTTATTATGCGTGAGGTTAATAAACACTACTGGATATACTGGCGGCATATTTAAATAATAATTGCCATCAAGAAAACAATATGAAAAAATGGATGATACTGGCATTCTTGCTCATCATACTCTCAGCATATGCCTCATCGACGGTACTTCGCAGCCTCAACGACCCGCTTTTTTGTGCGGACTGCCATGCAACCGAGTATAAGAATTACCTTGCGCCTGTTAACAATTCAGACCTGCCCGCGCATAAGGAGAACAACATCACCTGCCTCGACTGCCACTCTCCACAGGGATCACAGGGAAATCTTGCTGCAAAAAGAGCTGTTTTAAATGTTATAATAATAAATAAATCATATCCATTGATTTATAAATTATTCTCCTCAAATTCCAGTTTCAACGCCAGTTTTAATGTTTCCGCTTTATCTATCCTTAAAGCCAACTGCACCAAATGCCATGATATTAAAAAAATAAAAACACAATCATTCAATCATTCCAATGCTTCTAACTGCGAAAATTGCCATCTTTTTCACATAGAACCAAAAAAAAATACTGAAGTAAGCTTTTGGAAACGTATTGGTGAAGGAGGACATAAAAATCGAACATGCGGAGACTGCCATGGCACTGACGCCACGCGGTTAGACGAGCTTCCCCAGTGTACGAAATGCCATACGACTCACTTAAAAGGGGCACAGTGGAATAGAACTGTCTGCCTCGGCTGCCATGATGACCCGCATCTTCCTGTTAAAAATGCGGTTTTCAAGGACACGGCTACAAAAGAATTGTGCGCTACATGCCACAATAACATTTACCAGACTTTAAAGATTTATGACAGCAAACATAATAATAAGGTACCAGCCTGCATCAACTGTCATCCAAAACACAGGGAAACGGAAAAGTGTATGAACTGCCACCTTGGACATGGGATAGAACTTCATTCTGGCAGTAAATGTAGCAGTTGCCACGGTTATGTCAATGGATGCACAGGTTGCCACACAAATCCCCATGCGCCCATGAGTGGTCTTCCTATGATTTCAGGAGGAGAACAATGGACGGAATACGCAAAACAGACACGGAATAAATAGGAGTTAAATGAAACTGAAAGCCCACATAGTCTCACGAGGAAAAGCCGAAGGCGAGGCGCTTGTTACTTCCAAAC
>JBAQYK010000165.1:0-4094 GCA_049299995.1 Candidatus Methanoperedens sp. | reverse complement strand
GATACGAACCGGGAATATTTGAATAATGTTAAGGACGCTTTCCAAAAACATGTATCCGATGATATAACAAAATTAGTAAAGCTTGATAAATTTAATATTAAGACATCGATTTTAGAGTTTTTTGAATCCATTCATAATTATAATATAATGCTTATGAAATACTTCAGAGGTTATAAAGAAATAATCTCCTATTCCAATAAAAATTTTTATCAGGATAGTTTACAGGTAATGAAAATACGAGGAAAGGCAGTAGATGAGGTGATTAAATTTTCTTTTATTAAGCATGACGGAAAAACTGAAATTTCACCAAATACAAATCGAATGGAAATAGAGGATATTATCTCAAAGATGAAAAATCTAAAAATTTCAGGTAGCAAATCAAGTGTCGGTATTATTACTCCTCATACAAACCAGCAAAGATTGATTTCTGAAGAGATTCATAAACTGCCAGAGAAAGATTATTTTTTTAAAGATTTGCACTTGAAAATAATGACTTTTGATACTTGTCAGGGAGAAGAGCGGGATATTATATTCTATTCAATGGTAGCAACAAATGAATCCGATCATTTATATGGCGTGTTTAGTAAAGATTTGACTAGTGATGATATTGAAGGGGATGGAAAAATAAGAGCTCAAAGATTAAATGTGGGGTTTAGTCGTGCCAAAGAGTGCATGCATTTTATTTTGAGTAAACCAATTGACAAATACAATGGCTCTATTGGAGATGCGTTAAGGCATTACCAATATGTTTTAGAAGAGGCAAAAAAAGAAAAAACGATATCTGAAGTTGATCCAAAATCCAAGATGGAGCCAGAGGTTTTGAACTGGTTCTATCAAACCAATTTTTGGAAGAAAAATAAAGATTGCATAGTATTTAATCCTCAATTCGAACTCGGAAAATATTTAAGACAGCTTGATAGAACCTATAATCATCCAGATTATAAAGTTGATTTTTTATTAGTTTTTAAAGATGATCTCCATCAAGAACATAAGATTATTATTGAATATGATGGCTTCAAAGAACATTTTAAAGAAATTGATGAGATAAATAAATTTAATTACGACAATTATTATTCTGACTCTGATATATATAGACAAAAAGTGCTTGAAAGTTACGGTTATAAGTTTTTAAGAATAAATAAATTCAATATTGGCAATAATCCAATTTCAACACTTGATGAAAGAATTAGGAAATTAATAAAAAATGAAAATAATAGCAATGAACTGTTGAGTAAATTTCACGAAAGGATAGAGGGACTTCAAAGTGGAGAAATAAAAGAATGTCCTAAATGCAAAGAAATTAGAAATTATGATGATTTTAGAGATGCTTCATTGCTTAAGGGAATTGGTAGGTTTTGCAGATACTGCAAAGGTATTACAGATGCTAATATTGTAAAACCCATAGAGCCAAAGAGCGATAAAGTAATTAATATTAGTGGCAGTAAATTTTGCCCAAAATGTGGTTCAAATATGATTTTGCGAAATGGTAGATATGGTAAATTTTATGGATGTTCAAAATTTCCTTACTGCAAAGGTACTATATCATACAGACAATAAAAATAAATCTATAATACAATGGAAGCCAAATCTATGAAAGTAATCGCAATTACAGGCAAAGGCGGGACAGGAAAAACAGCCGTAGCCGGCATGTTGATAAAACATCTGTCATCCGGCAATAAGACGCTGCTTGCTATCGATGCAGACCCGGATTCCAACCTGCCCGACGTGCTGGGCGTGAAAGTGGATAAAACCATCGGCGACATGCGGGAATTCATGCTGGCGGAGCGCGATAAGATGCCTCCTGATACCAATAAGGAGAGGGTGCTGGAATCCAAGGTATACGAGGTTCTCACAGAGATGCCGCATTATGACCTTCTGGTAATGGGGCGACCTGAGGGCTCAGGATGCTATTGTTTTGCGAATAACCTCCTGCGCGGGATAATGGACAGGATACTGAAGAACTACGACCTGACTATTATCGACACGGCAGCCGGGCTTGAGCATCTCTCGCGGCGGATTATCCGCGATGTGGATGAGCTTCTGGTAGTCACGGACGGCTCGCGGCGTGGTTTGCAGACCGCCGAGCGGATACGCGACCTTGCAAAATCGCTGAACCTGAACGTAAAGAAAATGCATGTGATAGCGAATAAGGTCACACCTCTGAACCGCGCGCGGATTGAGGAGTATGCAAAGGAGTTGAAGATGGACCTTGTGGGTGTTGTGCCTTTTGATGAGACGCTTGCAAAATTTGACCTTGAGGGAAGACCGCTTGCTGAGCTGCCCGAGGATTCTGCGGCGTTCCAGGGAGTCGGGGAGATCGCGAAGAGGATGGGGTTGTAAGGAAAAATAATCACCGCAAAATGCGCAAATAACGCAAAGCAGCGCAGATATTTATGTTCTTAAACGATACATATTTAATGTCTGAATGCCATTTCTAAATTGAGATAATAAATGTCAGAAGTAAAATATATCCAGAACGAACTTGACAAGCATATTTATTCAGAACTAAAAAAGACAGCAGAAAAGCATGGCATTTCGATCAAAGAAGCAATAAGGGAAGCTGTGTTAGAGTGGATCAGGGATAAATCAGGTTTTGATAAAAAAGACCCTTTCTTCAGGATGCATACATTCCGGGCATCCAAAGACCTATCAGAAAAACATGATGAGGATTTTGAGAGAATGGGATTCAGGCTCTTCCCGTAAAAAACCTGAAATCATCCACTTTTTACACAGCAAACCGGACTATGCCCGATAAGTAATAATATTACTGCATCCTTTTATCCCGCCATGGTTGCAGGAGAAATCTATGCGCTGGCTGCTGCGCTTTGCTGGTCAGTAGCTGCGGTATTCTACAAGAAAGGCATCGGTGCAGGCGCAATACCTGCTGTGCTTATCCGCACTTTTTTCGCCATGCTATTTCTTTTAATCCTCTATTTTATTATCCGGGGCGCTCATTTCAATTTCACGCTCATGGGATTTGTATTCCTGAACCTCGGCGGGCTTCTCAGGCTTATATTCGGCGGCATGGCGTACATGAAAGGACTTGAGAACATATCGGTTTCCAGGTTTATTCCCATTCTTTTTACATTTCCGCTTCTTACGATACTTTTAAGCGGGCCGCTACTCCACGAAAAAATCCATCCCGATGTTGTTGCCGGGACAGCGCTGATAGTAACAGGTGTTTGGATACTGAGCAGAGGTCATAATTCAGGGGGTGAGAAAAATATCAAGGTTGGTGTTTCGGTAGCGGTTATTGCAGCGTTCCTGTATGCTTTTTCGATTGTTGCAACAAAAACAGGATTAAATGACGTGGATCCTTTCCAGTCAGCCCTCATCAGCATGCCGATACCTCTGGCTTTACTATATTTCGGTTACTCGATGAAGCATGGCGCAAAAACGATTTTTAAATTCAAAAAGGAGGCATATATATTGCTTGGGCTTGGCGGGATTGCAGGTATGGGTTTTGGAAGCTACTTTTTCTTTGTGAGCCTTACTAAAATCGGCGCAGCAAAAGCCACAAGCCTTGCCGCAATAACGCCATTTATTTCAAGCATGATGGCACTTGTGACTTTAAAAGAAAAAATAAACGTTTCCCTTATTCTCGGCACGGCTGCGACGGTTGCCGGGATACTGGTGATATTGTAAAGCAGTTCTTTCTCTATGATTCCAAACTTATTTCCTTGAATTTATCTCTTTTAAAATTTCCTCTTTAGATGCTCTTCCCACGAACATAACCTCGCCATCTATTGCCACTGTGGGAACCGACATGATATTGAGTTCAGAGGCGCGGCGCTGTCCTTCGGGATAGGATATGTTAATTTCCTTGAATTTCATGTTTTTGGGGAGAACCTCAAGTAAAAGAGCCCTGAGAGAATGGCAGTTGTGGCAGGTGTCCGAATAATAAAGTTCGACTGTGGTGATTTTCATCACTTGTTAAGTCTTTGCAGCATAAATGGTTTGTTTATTGGGCAATATTTGCTGTAACCTTATTTTCGCTCATAGATTAAGATTTGCATTCCATGCGCCATATGCTATGCTTTTTCAGTGTTAGTATGGGGTCGCTGAGATTTGAACTCAGGTCTCATGCACCCCAA
>JBAQYK010000164.1:0-2550 GCA_049299995.1 Candidatus Methanoperedens sp. | reverse complement strand
ATTTTCCCATATCCGTGGCAAAATGACCTGATCTCAGGAATTCCTTGAAAGTATCGCTGTAGGATTCTATCCAGATATTATAGAGTTCTTTGTATCGCTCTTGTGTGATTTCACCCTCCATTTTCCCGGTTTTCTCACCCATCCTTCTCATAGCTTCCATGGATATATTCTGGTAATCCGCAATGGTTTCTATCCAGGTTGTATAAAGGTTAAAGAAAATTGGAAGACCTTTCATCACTTTCTCGGATTTTTCACGCGCAGGACCCATGGCAGGTATTTCTGTCATCCTGCCAACTGTAGCCTCATAGGTCTTTACCCACGTGTCAAAGAATTCACGTGTGGATTCAAGATTGGAATTTTCCATACCTATACCTTATAGGAACTTGCTGCGCGGGTAAACGAGTCCAGCCACAGTTTTGACATCTTGATGGACGTATTTGCATAAATCTTACAGGCACTCTTTACAGGTTCCATCATTTCCTTCATAGGACTTACGAGGGGTACTCCCTCAAAGAAATCCTCGGAGGTTTTTTCAAACATCTTCATCCAGAGATTGTAAAATTCTTTAAATGTTTCAGGGTCGGAAGTAAGTTTTGATTGGTCTTTTAATTTTTCTGACATCTTTTCCAGGGCATCAATCCACGCTTTGTACATGTTCATGCTAATGTTGATACTTTCCTCGAGGTTGTCAAACAATTCTTTTGAAGGTTTCATGGACCGGGCATCAAACATCTTGCCAAATGTTTCCTTATTTATATTCATCCACAAATCATAGAATTCTTTATATGTTTCCGGATTTGCCTCGCCCTTTGATATCCTGGAAAGACTTTCAGAAATCTTCTGCATGGAATCTGCAGAAGGGAGAAATAACTTTGAGTATAATTCTTTCCATTGTTTCGCCATCTTTACGAAAGAATCTGTGTAGAAATCCGGTATTCCGGTATAACTCTCAAAAATCTCTTTTTGGTATTTTATTGCAGGGTTGTCTACAAGGTCTTCGGATACTTTTTCGTAGGTCTTCAACCAGCTGTCAAAACATTCCCTGTATTTTGCAGGATCGATGCCATCATTGAGTATCTCGGAAGTCTTTCGTGAATTCTCCCCGAACTCGTCAATCCATGACATGTATAATTTATTTGACTCATCGGCACACTTTATGAAACTCTCAAGTGTTTCCTTGGGCGCAGCAGCCGGGGCTGGATAAATTTTTCCAAACGTGCCCTGATATGTTTTCATCCAATTGTCATAAAATTCCTTATACGCTTTTGGCGCGGCATTCATTGACGCATCGGTCATTTTCAAGGAATTTTCCCCAATGAATTCTATCCAGGGTTTGTATAGCTTAGTCTGGGAATCTCCCCATATTTTTAAAAAGTCGTTGGGATTACTCCCCAATACATTGGTAATATTCCTCTTTCCTTCGATAGTCTCTTTTCTCTCCTCACTCTTCTTTCCCATATAATTCACTCTCCAGTTATAACTTCTTAGCCCGTTTTTATCGGGGTAAAATTACTGCATA
Source organism: Candidatus Methanoperedens sp. (assembly GCA_049299995.1). GTDB lineage: Archaea > Halobacteriota > Methanosarcinia > Methanosarcinales > Methanoperedenaceae > Methanoperedens. Next base: position 1,031 of record JBAQYK010000164.1, on the reverse strand, counting down.
CCGCAATATTAACCTCTCCACTGTAAACATAAGGTTAGCATCATTATGGTATATAAAGTTTTTTTACAGTATTAATCGTGTAGAATCCGGGGGTTATTTCATTGAGAGAAAAACCAGTACCTGCTTCCCCAAATCTCATCATGCTGCAAGTCATTGCAGGATTATTTTTTCGTTAAATCCCACCGAAACGAAGAAGCTATTTTTTTATGATGCCGTTAGTATATCGGGTTAGTTCGTGAAGACCCGAAAGGTTTATTACAGGGAATTGCATAATATAATTGGGGTGAAAAAAATGGGAGTTTACGAAAGTACCCTAAAAGAAATAAAGACCGCTTACGGCGAGATACCCGGATTCGTGAAGTTTGTCCCCCGGGAATCACTTGTCCGTGATTTGCCTTTATGGAAGAAACTTGATGAAATGGAACTGGAAAGAGCGCGATACCTGCTGAACACAGATGAAATAACCTACGAAATGCTTGGTGAACCCATAATTGCCGATAATAACTTTGAAGCTAAATCTTTTTATCGTGCAGAATTTTATGAACCAGGTAAATTGCAAAGTATTGCTGTTGCGGATGAACTATTTCTCAGCAAGGAATACCGGAAGTTAATTGAAATAACGCGTCCTGACCGGGATTTAACAGGGAATTTCCAACCGCCATCACTAAGAAGACCGAAAGACAACGATATGCTTGATTAGAATAGTTAAAATTGGTTAAAGAAGGAGGACTGTATAGCCCGGCTCTTATTTTGAGATAGGGTCGGGCAGTCTTACTCTTTGTTTAATCTTTTGCCACTTCCCTTAAAATATCGCTTGTACTCACTATTCCAATCGGTCTCTGCGATGCCCCAACGCCCCGCTCAGAGAAAACAAGCAACCTATGAATGCGCTTTTCTCTCATTATCCTTGCTGCCTCGCCTATGGTTGATGTGGGCTTGACTATTTCAATAGGGGATGTCATAATAGATTCTGCGGGCAGGTTTTCCCAGTCGTCTTTTCCTATCACTTTTAGTATATCCATGTCTGAGAT
>JBAQYK010000163.1:0-5801 GCA_049299995.1 Candidatus Methanoperedens sp. | reverse complement strand
GTATAGAAGATACCATTAAAGAAATTGAAGGAAAAAAAGATGAAATAGAAGTTCTGGAAAACGATAAGCGTGAATTAGACGGGAAGTATTCTCTAAAATCCAACGAGCTGGCGCATCTTCGATATATTGTGAGCAATGCACCGGCATACGCAGTGCCGGGTGAAGATAAACTCGCAGCTTTAATATCCGATGAAGAGCAGCCTATAGTTTGCCCGGTATGCGATCATAAAACTAAATACGGGCAGATAAAAGCTAAACTGCAGAAAACCGATGAAGAAATTAAAGAAATATCTAAACAGAAATCAGAACTGGAAGAAAAGATAAAAAAACTGAATAGAAAAATAAGTGAATTGAATGCAAAAAAGACTGAAAAGGATTCTATAGAGACTGAAAAAAGTAGGATTTTACATGAACTTGCTGGTCATGAAAAAATGTATTCCAGGAAAACAGAGGATCTAAAAGTACTCGAACCCAGGCTGAATGAACTCACAACATTAAAAGAGAAGCTGCTTAAGAAAAGAAAAGAAGTAGCATCGGATGCTGAAAAGGAACGAATCGGGCTAGAAAGAGAAATAGCCGTAGTTTCGAGCGGAATCGATATAATACAGAATGAACTGAAATTACTCGAATCTGCTGCATTTGATCTTAACAAGATAGAAAAGAAATACGAAAACATCGAGCAAAGAATTGAAGAGCTTACATCTGGGATAGAAGAGCGTGAGAATGGTATTGTAAGAATATTCAATACCGAAATCAAGACAATATACGAAAAGATGGGATTCGAGAAAGTGGATGAGTTGATACTTGATAAGAAGTTCGATCTCAACGTGGTAAGGAAAAGTAAAGCCGGTGCAGGACGTGCAGATATGAATTCTGTAAAGAGCCTGAGCAAGACCGAGAGGGAAGTGGCAGGCCTTATATTACTATTAAGCGGCTATCGCGCTTTTAAGGTGGCTGAGAAATATCCATTATTTATAATAGATGAAATAAGTTTCATGGATCCGGAGCGTTTGAAAGAATTCATTGACCATATTAAAGAAACAGCTCAGACTATAATACTCACAACCATCCCTGGAAGAGAAATAGACCTCCCGGGTGTGACGCATATACCTCTCGCCGATATTAGAAGGTAACTGCTGGAAAAGCCATGAATGCGATAATCCTTAAACCCGTTCATCTAAAAATACTGGTTTTACTTAATAGGATGGAACTTCTAGCCAGCAGGAGGATAGCGGAAGTTCTCAATATTGCCAGAGAGACTGCAGAAAGGAAGTTGGAATACCTTGAAAGCAAAGGGCTTACCAGAATTCATGGTTCGAAACTTTTCAGGAAAGGCAGAGAAGCGAATATGTGGGGGCTAACGGAAGAAGGAAAAACGTTTGTTGATGCTGCCAGGAACAAAGGCGAACTGCCAAGGATTAAAATATCTGAAATGAGCAAAACATTAGTAGCAGCATGCTCGGAGATTATGAGACTTCTCGAAAAGCCATTATCTTTCGATGAATTGTACACAACCCTTGAAACATCTGAACTAAATATAAGAAGATACAAAATCTCCGATACTTTGAGACTTCTTGAAAAATTAGGGCTGATAAAAAAAGTCCAGGGTCATAAAGAGATAAAAGTACTGGAACAGATTGGTATGACAACAGTATCTTCTGTGCCCGGCGGGGTGATTGTTTTCATGAAGACAGAAGGCGCTGACCTGGATTCCGTAGAGTTCTGAAGGATTTTTTTGATTCCGATTCCATTTCTTGTTAATATTAACAAGAATAAACAGCAAAAAATATAAATAGGATAATGTTATTTAAAACGTCTTAATGGAAATGATTTGATAAGGGTCGCATAGAATTCGGTTGTTTAACTGCTTCCTATCCGCATCTACACAGCGTGTCTCTTATCAGTCTTTTCATGAAAAGAAGGAAAAATACATACGGAGGAAAAAAATTGAGTAAAATTTTTAAAAAGAAAACACGTAATATATTACGTGATGAGAGTGCAGTATCGCCCATGATTGCAACCATAATGCTGATAGCAGTAGTTGCAGTCCTGGGAGCGGTTATCGCAGCAAGTTCTATGAAAAGCGCAGGCGATATTGATACTTCAAACTTAGCAGTAACCCTGAAAGCATCACAGGCTGGTACAACTGACTATAATATCATCCTGACGCACGCAGGCGGAGATAAGCTGCCTACGAACAAGCTTACGTACTCGGTGACGAGCGGCGAGAATTCGGCGCCAAAATTTGAGAAGCCGTTCTTCGGTACTGTTTTAGATCCAGGCAATAACACATTAACCATCGTGAATCCAAACAGCGATCCTACAACGTTTAAAGCCGGTGAAACTATCACCTTCGGCGCCGTGACTGATGGAACACTTGACATCAGTGATGGCAGCCTTAGAGTTGGCAACGCCACTGCGATTGACACCACCTATCACGTGGTCGTCAGGTACGATAACAAGAAAGTGCTGTACGATAGCAATATCGAAATAAGTTAAAATTAAATCCGAAAATCGTTCTGGGAATCTAAATTTAACCCCAGTTTCTTTTTTTATTAAAATTATAAGCAGTCTATTTTGATTTGATGTAATAATTTCTTGTTAATATTAATATTAATTCGATGCATAAAATATAAATATAAGAAACGTGTTGAAGACCTTACAATTTCATGAGCTATCTCTGTGTACCTTTTGGTATGCAGTTCTGCAGTACAATAATTTTATTTAGGAGGAAAAATATGAAGATTGAGGTCGAAAAACCAAACCCGAAAGGTGGTAAGAGAAGTTTTATTGGCATTTTTGCTATACTCGTAACGTTCACGCTGGTCGTGGGTTTTGCACTCATACCTGCCAGCGCCAGAACGATATACGTAGATGATGATCGCATACAGTATCCTTCGGCAGATTACAGCGGCTCCAGCGGTCTTTGGGATGCGGTGAATAATGCGAATGCAGGAGATACGGTTAAGGTATACTCAGGGAGATATAGGCCGCTTAAGCCGCCTTTCAGTATCGGCTTCACGGACTGGGTACTTCATGTAAATAGACCGATGACAATAATGGGAGTTAACAGGCCTGTAGTCGATGCAAATGGGTTTAATGGTGTGTTAGGTAGAACTTCACCGCCAACCACCGGGTTAAATTACTATAGTTCTGTAGCAAGTGGGCTGATTAGCATTGAGAGTACCGATGTGAATATAAACGGATTTGAATTCAATAATTTAAGTGTACCTGTATTAACCGCTATAACAATTTCATTGCCAACCGGTTCATATTATCGAATTCTTTTTCCCTACCAGTACTTTACCGCAACACCGAAAGACCAATTCGGTCTCCCGATCCCCGCAGCGGTGCAAGTGACATGGACCAGTAGCAATCCGGCAGTGATCGCTATCAACTCAACTACTGGACGGATCACTCTGGGAGCAGACGGGACAACTACTGTAACTGCAACAAGCGGAAACGTAAGTGGAAATTCAACGATAACGTTTCTAACAGCACCTTCTTCTGGAGGAAGAGGGGGGAGGCGATGATGTGTATAAATGGAGTTCGAAATACAAATTAGCTCATTGGAAAGTATGTCATAAATTCTTTCGATAGATGATTTAAACGCGTAGAAGCGGAAAAATATGAAAAATAGAGAGATTTTTATTAGGAGGGCACAGTCCCTTATATCATGTATAGTATTGGTAACCGTATTTGCAGGAACGGCAAGCGCAGCAACATTGACCGTCGATGACAGCGGTGGTGCGGGTTATCTAAGTATACAGGCTGCGATAAATGCTGCATCTACAGGAGATAATATTCTTGTTTATAGCGGCATCTATACCGAGCAGGTGGCTGTGAATAAACAGCTTATCCTTCTTGGTATGGATAATGGCGGCGGCAAGCCGATAGTAAATGCCGGCGGAACTGGAAGCGCCATTACACTATCTGCAGATGGTATTACACTCGATGGCTTTGTAGCAACGAACGGCACTATTGGTATAAACGTAGTTTCAAACAATAATATCATCAGGAACAATTATGCCTTTTATAATAATGGCACTGATGGAACATATGTATATGGTTCTGCCGGTGGCCCTGGCGGTAGTGGTATCGGCATCAATTTGGGACAATTTTCCAGGAACAATAATCTGACAAACAATGTTGTTAAATATAACTATGGAGGTAATGGTGCGTACAGCCGCGATGCCCCATGGGGAAACGGCGGCGCAGGCGGCTATGGTATTGGCATCAATCTGGGGACTTCGTCCAGTAACAATAATTTGATGAACAATGTTGTTAAAAACAATGTTGGTGGTAAGGGGGGCAATGCCGACGAACCTCCAAGTGTTTTGACGGACTCTAATGGTGGTCCTGGCGGCTATGGTATCGGTATAAACTTGGAAACTTCATCCAATAACAATACTATAACATATAACGATGTCGAGGATAACACAGGAGTAAAAGGCGGCGACAACTATGGTTTTGGTTGGTTTAATGGTCCTGGTGGAAAAGGGATTGGTATCTCTCTTGGACAATCTTCCACTAACAACAACCTGACAAGCAATGTTGTTAAAAACAATGTTGGTGGTAATGGTGGTTACGCCTACTTCCGTGGATATGGCCAGTATACCTATGGTGGAAATGGTGTTGGTATCTCTTTAGAATCATATTCAAGTAAAAATAATCTTTCAAACAATATTGCTGTGAATAACATGGGAGGAAATGGAGGCACTAGTTATATTTATGGGAGTGGTCCCGGCGGTGGTGGCTATGGAATCCAGTCAAGTTATTCTAATAATAATACCTATATTGGCAATATTGTTCAGTACAATTTTGGAGGCTCTGGAGGAACCGCAGGAAATGGTGTTGGGATATATTTTAGTTCCTCTGATAACAATACCTACTCGGGTAGTATTGTTCAATATAATAACAATTATGGCATTTATTTGAGTTCTTCTAATAATAATACCATCTATAACAATCGCTTCAACAACAGTAACAACTTTATCACAAGCAGCTCTACAAACATTTGGAACATTACCAAAACGCCAGGCACTAATGTCGCAGGTGGTCCTTACCTCGGGGGCAATTTCTGGGAAAATCCAGATGGAACGGGTTATAGCCGGGAATGTACGGATGCAGATATTGATGGAATATGTAACTTTCCTTATACCATTGGAACTGATACCGATTACCTGCCGCTTTCGATGAATTTTCCTACAGGTCCGACACCTCCTGTAATTACTACTGTTTATAACAACTACTTCAACGACACCAACAATTTCGGTACAAGCGTCTCTACCAGATGGAACATTACCAAAACATTAGGTACTAACATAGTCGGCGGCCCTTATCTGGGTGGCAATTTCTGGGCAAATTCTGGTGGAACTGGTTATAGCCAGACATGTACGGATGCAGATTGGGATGGAATATGCGATTTACCCTATACTCTTGGGACTGACACCGATTACCTGCCGCTTTCGATGAATTACACAAATGCTCCTGTGGGTAGCCCTATGGGAATTGCTGTAATAGACGCAGGCGGTTCTCCTATAATCCCCAGAGGATATGGAAAGTACCAGTCAGAAGCATTAGATATGGGAAAAAGTGTTTCTTTTATTACAGTTAATCCAATAGGTACAGGTAAGATCAATCACGCTCAAGTTTATACTACATATAGTGTTGACGGTATTGTGTGGCATGATTGGACTCAGGCAGCATACGTCTCCCCTGTCCTCTATACGATTGCTTCAGGTCAGTATGGCCGATATTTCGGATACATTTTATTGGCGCCAACTGGAACTGTTATATCC
>JBAQYK010000162.1:0-5326 GCA_049299995.1 Candidatus Methanoperedens sp. | reverse complement strand
GAGGAGGGAGTGGCACATATTTACTCAAAAGTTTTAGTTTTCCAATCAGATATTAGATAGCGTGTTTCCTGGCGAATTATCTTAACTTCTTTAAATCTTTCACTTGGATTTCTTATTGTGAAAATGTTCTTTGTGGAATATTTTAATGCATTCTCAACAACATAAAGCCAGTAATTATCTTTAAGTTTTTGAGCGGTTTTCCACTCATTTTCTGTCATTTCAACAATTCCAGTATTTTCAAATGCTTTAACTTCAATATATCTGATTTCTTCATTCGATGTAGATTTAAGATCATATCCCACGAATTCCAAAGATACATCTGTTGGGGTTCTTAGCTGTTCAGTTTCATATTGAATTACAGCTTTCATCCCTGCTAACTCTATTTTCTTTTTAGTTTCAGCGTCTTTAGGGCTCAGAGTTGCTCCTTGTTTTGGGATGATTAAGCAAATATTTTGAAGAACAGGAATATGAAATGCAAGGTTCTTTTCCTGTTGTAATTTTTGCTTTCTGGTTTTATATTCAAATCGTGTGCGTTCCAAATCCCCTTCAGTAGTTCTTATTGCAATCGCCATATCTCGATATTGTGCCTGAGCTTTTTGAGATTCTAGTTTTTCTTCCAAACGTTTAATCTTGCTATTAAAAAAACGATCTGCATCTTTCTCTTTAATATCAACCTCTGCATATCGTTTATCTGCGAGTTCTTTTGTAAAATTGACTGTATCTTGAATCGCTAACTGGTATGCTTTGGGTTCAATTTCATTTAGATGAGTAATTATTTCAGCTAACATTTCTTTTTCCAGGTCATCCACGATGCCGCTGTGGCTTTCAAAATCCCAGTGGAATTGTGGGCTTACCTTATTCATGCCTTCTTTACCTGATTCATACCAATAAGTTTGGATCTGCTCCGATACTATAGACTGACCATAATCCTTCGACTGAGTAAGATAATTGAAAACTATTCCATTTCTTCCGCCTGCATCAATTTTAATTGCTATTTTTCCTCCCCATTGTGGTTTTAAGATATAGTCAATTAACCTATCAACAAATGGATGACCAACTGCCATGAAAGTTACTTTGCCCCGCCCTAAATCTATGGCAACCTGTCTATCAAATGTTATTTTGTCATACCGGGGATGTATAATTGAATTATCTACAAATTCCAGCGGCACTTTCAGAGAAAAAAGACCTTGTGAAAGGGATTTCAATGAACCAGTTTCCCATTTTTCAATAGCCATGCCCACAAATCTCTCCATATCAGTATGATCTATGGACGATTCTTTTGAGAGTACTTCTTTCTGAATTTGTGGGTCTATATGGATATTTTGGCGGATTAGAGCTTCTTTATCTACTTTTTCTATAAGTGCCCTTTTCTTTTCATCTACCTTCAAATCTATACATTTTTCGATGATGTTTTCTATCTGACTTGGTTTTTTCGATAGCACGTTCATAATGAGGTTTGTGATATTTACATCCTGAAGAAGAGTTCCAAGCACATCGAAAACCCGCTCACCCAGCTCATGACGAATCAGTTCCATTTTTTCAAAAAGTCGCTCAAATATTGCACCTTCCCTGGTATTACGAATTAAAAGATTATGGATGAAAACTTCATTTTTTTGCCCGTATCTGTGCAGGCGCCCCATGCGCTGCTCAAGTCTATTTGGGTTCCAGGGCAATTCATAATTAACCATGATATGAGCGAACTGAAAATTCAATCCCTCGCCGGCAGCATCGGTAGCCACAAGAATCTGCGCTTTATCTCTGAACTCTGCCTCAGCAACCTGTCTTGCATCCATATCCATTGATCCGTGTATCTGGGTTAGTTTATAACCTGCATTTTCCAGAATGCCTGTTATCTTTTTCCCTTCGCTTATTCCACCGGCAAGATAGGTCAGTGTGTCCTTATATTCTGTAAAAACCAGGAGTTTTTCATCTGGCTTTTTATCAAAGATACTTTTTACAAATTCAAGAAACTTCTCAGCTTTGGTATCTTTAGGGATTTTTTTTGCATCCTCGACCAACCCTTCAAGCTGACGGATTTCTATTTCCATCTCCTTCGGGTGCTCTGATGTGGTAAGGGCTAACAGGTGATCTTCTATTTCTTCCCTTCTTTCATCCTCAAGGTCTTCATATTCCTGTTCGTATTCATTTAATTCCTTCAAGGCTTCAAGTGCCTGCTCACGCTTTCGCAGTGCTTCACGGAGCCGCATGGCACGCTTTTCAAGTGATTTTGTTATTGAAAATAGGCTTGATACCATACGTTTCTGCAATATCACCATTGCAAACCCGACCGCCCTCTTTTTCTCATCTCCCTTGCTCTTGTTGTAGTGGTGAGTAACGTAATTCGTTATCTGTTCATAGAATTTATATTCGGGTCCTTTTTCGTCATACTCAAGTGGAATAGATTCGACATATCGCTTTTTGAAAAGAGGAGTTCCATCCCATTTCTTGGCATCTTCCTTCAACCGTCTGATGATTATTTGATCTGTCCGTTCAGGGATCAGACTGTATTCGTCCTGTGCAATATAAGGATCAATCAGTTGGAGCAGTGAGAAGAAGGGATACGGATTTCCGTCATGAGGCGTAGCAGTCAGGAGTAAAACATTATCGCAGCATTCATAATTCGTAAGAACGGCAGCAGTTTTGTATCTATCAGTTCGTTCGATTTTATCTCCGTATTTATACGCCTTTAATTTATGAGCTTCATCGAATATTACCAAATCCCACTTTGTTTTGCTAAGTTCAAGTCTCATCTCTTCTTTCTTAATAAAATCAAGGCTTGTGATTATCCAGTTGTTCCTAAACCATGGATTCCCTCCTGTTCCCATGTTCGAACGTAGGGTGTTCAATAAAGGGGCATCATACCGCGTGAACTCAAGCTCAAACATTTCACGCAGTTCTCTTATCCACTGGCGGGAAAGCGGCGCCGGAGTTACTATCAAAACACGGTTAGCTCTTCCTCTTGCGTGAAGCTCTTTGATGACCATGCCAGCCATTATGGTCTTTCCAAGACCGGGGTCATCTGCTAAAAGAAACCGCTGCTCGTGGGCAGGGAGGATTTTATCATAGACTGCTTCTATTTGGTGGGGAAGGGCATCAATACGGGTTGTGCTCAGACTGAAAAGAGGATCATAGAGATAGGCATGCTTGAATCTGAGAGAATCGGTTGCGAGATCATATTTCCAGGATGGATCGAACTTTAGCTTTTTAGCGGATTCTATAGGAGAGTCAATTTTCTGGATATCGGTAAATGGATAAATTACTGTGTCGAATCTTTTATCTTCGGTGTAAACAATCCCAACTTCAAAATGTCCTCCTCCAATGTCCTTAAGAGTCTTTACCTCAGCATGCTTGCTGTTTACAAGGACTTTGTCTTCAGGTTGAAATAGCGCCATTACGAGTTACCTTTTATTTAAGCATTCATTCTATGATTTTTTATTGCGGTTTTTAATTTGTGTTCATAATTTTCATCTTTAGTATATACCCGGCTGATGTTCAACTGATACAAACTCAGCGGTCTTATTATGGATGATTTATCGTGTATCAAGAAATTTGCCCTTTTATTCTCTGTGCCATCGTTGTTATATTCCATAGTTATAACCTTTATAGCCTCATTTTCAGATCCGTCCGGGTCACCACTTCCGCTTCTATAAGGATTGATTTTGGTAGGAGGTACACTAATTTCATCTACGATAAACCACCATGGCTCTATGCCAGCTTCTTTACACAGACTTTCAATGACCGGCGCAGAGAATTCCTTTATTTTCCGAGTATCTCTCTTTTCCAATAATTCTTGTTGATTATCCACCAGTTTCAATCTTTGTCTGTTCAAAACCATGTGAATAAAAGTCCTTAGTTTGTCATCTTCAATAGAATATCCCTCATTTTTTGGCAATTTAATTTTGTCTTTTTCAACTCCTTTCATTAGGTCGAAAAAATATTCATCATCATAAATTAAATAACTTGGTTGTCGCTCATCATCGAATTTTCCAAGTAAGTCTTTATAAGACCATGCTATTCCCCGCTCAAGTAGCCCTCTGTATATTTCCTGTGCCATGAGATTGAAAGAAGCAACCGTTTTATGGTGGATTACTTGAGAATACAAAAAATACCTACTCATCAAATAATGTTCTACTGCCCTTTTACTTTTTTCTCCAGCCACCAATTCTCCCTCATCTGATAACTCCAGATGCCGTATTATTTGTTCAACATCAAAAACACCATAGGTTACTCCTGTTTGATGCGAATCTCTTGTTAGATAATCAAATTTATCGGCATCAAGTTCGGAATGAATAATATCTTTCTCAGGGCTGGGTTCGATACCTGAAATTAATCTATGAATCCGTGTGATATCTTTGTTACTATAGTACTTTTTTAAAATCTTCTTAATTTCCGTTTTTTGGATTACGAGACTACCCATTCGTTCATGATGTGCATAATCTCTTTCATCATTTCGAGTAGGATGTAATTTCAGGTTTAATTTATGAATGGGATGATTGAACTTTTTTTCACTAATTGGTTCTTGCTCGGTGACTATCAACTTATTTGGAGGCGGGATAGATTTTGCTTCTTTAAGCACAACTCTTTCAGTTATATGCGATAGCGGGTAATGCCCAATATCGTGAAGCAACGCTGCCATACGAACTCTTTTTCTGACTCCTTTTAAAAACCCCTTTTTCTGAAGGCTACATACCATTTCATCTGCATAATGAAGCACACCAATTGAATGGTTGAATCTATTTTGAAGCGCTCCTGGGAAAACTAAATTGGCAAGCCCAAGCTGCTTGATATTTCTAAGACGTTGAAAAATAGGGGTACTGATAATTTCAAGTTCTGACTCTGTTATACCCACGAAACCGACCACATTGTCATAGATATCTTTCTCGAATTCTATTTCATCTGGTGGCATTGTGGGTCTGGATCAGGTGTTGAAATATCGTAAATCTCTGTATGCTGATTCAATCAGGGTATTAATTCCTTCAATTTTCTTTAAATATGGTTTCTGGCTTGTAAGCCATTTTGAAATCCCTGTAAAGTTGTCCCTACCGCCAAAAGCCACTTTTTTGATATAATGCAGCGAAGCAAGAATTTCAAGATAGAGTGGGTCGTTTATTTTTTCTCCAAGGATTTCTTTGAAATTATTCAGAGATTCGACTACTTCCTCATCATTGTTGAATCGAATACTTCTGCCCATTTCAAATACTTCATCGTCAAGAGCATAACCGACAGATGCTAGTTTTGGCGAATATGGGCCGCGAACGTACCAGTTAAATCCATATCCCAGAGAGATTCCATACGCCCATAGCAGATATACAATCTTCTGTAAACG
>JBAQYK010000161.1:0-6282 GCA_049299995.1 Candidatus Methanoperedens sp. | reverse complement strand
AACCAGGACCTATCGGCTCATCCCTTCTGGCTATCTCGCAGGAGGACAGGACTTTCAACTGGCGGGACATATACAAGGTGACAGTGCATCCAGGTCCTCGTGTAATCACGCTTGGCAACTCATGGCGTATGGTGTTTCGGCTCTACTGCAAGCCTGAGAATTTCGAGAAGGTTGCAGAGCAGGTTCAAGCTTATGCTGCACAGGGCGCAGCATGGCGCAATAGTCACGGTATTCGTCCACAGCAATATGGCTTTTATGTGAAGTGGGCAGGCATGACAGCAATTGCTTTCATAGCAAGCCTCGCGTGGTTATCTGGTTATGATGTCTGGAGAACGCATTTCTGGCAGTTTTACTGGAAGGCAGAAGACATCGCCCCTGCCGCCTTGATTATCAGTTTTTTGGTACTGCTGGCAGGTATGGTCGAGGGAAAAAAGCGGCGCGCTGTGGCTCTCTTTGCAACAATAGGAAGTTTGCTTTTCCTCTACAGCCTGGTCACTCTTGTGCTGGGGCAGTACACAGATATTGAAAAAACATATTCATTCTATGGATATGAGGTTGACCCTGCTTTGTTTGCGATCTCATTTATCGGCGGACTCGCGCTGTCAGCAATGAGCCTCGTACGCCTGTTTGGAAAGGTTGAAGCAGGGGGAAATGCCCGCCAGAAAAGCTATGATGACACATAATTCGAATAGCCTTAAATTAACTCATCACATCTTCTTTTTCCCATATCCTTTGAATTCTTTTTCAGCCGCAAGAATCTCATTAATCCTGTTTGCTTTATCACGTTCGATATAAACTACCTTTGCTTTCATTATACTCATCTCCAATTCAGAGGGGAAAAATAATCCCACCAACACTCAAACCACTATGTTTTCCCGTTTTCCCCATTCTAACATTCACAAAACATAGATTCGTGATAGATTTCTGCTGTGCCCCGAATGTAAATATCCTATATTCAAGCATAGGTTTTTTGGTAACAAAGCGGATAAATAATATTTAATCATTAAAATTAAAAATTTTATCTTATAATTAACTTCATCACTGTTTGCAGGCAAGCATCGTACTTTTCGCACTGCGCACAATCAACCCATACGGCTTTTTTTTCTTTGCCAGGAAGCTTCTGGAACCCTTTTTTCTCGAAAAATGCAGGCGACGTGGTACGCAGGTAAACCGTATCTGTCAGCCCGGCGGCGCGGCTTAAAATAGCATCCACCAATCTTGAACCTATACTTTTATTCCGATGACTCGGAAGTACTGCGATAGACCTGAGTTCTACAACTTCGCCTACGTCCAGGCAGGCGCATCCAACGGTCTTTTTATCGAGCACTGCCACTATGAATTCAGGAAGGTTTTTCTCCACTTTTTCTGTATCGAGATAATAAAAAGAGAGAAGAGTTTTTATGTCTTTTACGTCAGCTTGGGTCGCCTTCCTGATTTCAATATCCATCGTGGGTTTTATTTTTTCCCCTTCTTCTCTGTTCCCGGTAATTCAGTGCTTTTTATTTTCTCTGCCTGTTTCAGGCTCTCTTCTGTTTCACGAGCCATTTCCTTCTCAATGCTTTGAAGCTCCTGCCTCAACTCCTCCGGTCTTGGAATCCTTCCAAGGACTTCATCTGCCGTACCCACGATCTTTTCCGTGTCCATGGGCGAACCTATTTCCTGTATCTTCTCAGAGGCTCCGAGGTACTTAGCAGCCTGTTCGATCATCTTTGAGAACTCCATCGGGAAGATTATCTTGGTTGCCTGGCCATTCGCCACACTTTTCATCATGTCCAGAGTCAGGACGGTCAGGGCTTTTTTATCAAGAGGCACTGCGCCAACTGAAAGGATCCTTAATCCCTGAGCTTCACCCTGAGACCTCAAAATCTGTGAAACCCTGTCGCCTTCTGCTTCGAGGATCTTTGACTGCCTTGCGCCTTCGGCATTCAATATCTTTGACTGCTTGGCGCCTTCTGCCTCAAGGATTGCGGCTTTCTTCTGGCCGTCCGCAATCAATATTGCAGCTCTTCGCTTCCTTTCTGCTGATGTCTGTTCTTCCATTGCGCCTTTTACTGTGCCAACAGGGTCAACTTCCCTTATCTCAACAGCTTCGACTTTGACACCCCATGCGTCGGTTGAATGGTCAAGAATGTCACGAAGTTTTGTGTTTATAAAATCACGATTATAAAGTATCTCATCAAGTTCCATGTCGCCAACTACGCTTCGAAGTGTAGTCTGCGCAAGGGATAATACAGCAACATGATAATTAACAACTTCAAAATATGCTTTCCCGGGATCTATTACCCTGATATAAACAATAGCGTCAACGTTTGTGGGAGAATTATCTTTCGTTATGACTTCCTGGCGCGGAACGTCCAGCACCTGCGTTCTAAGATCAAGTCGTATGACATCGCTAATCAGCGGGTACACCCAGTTAAAACCAGGGTTCAATCGTTTCTTGTACTGTCCCAGTACTATCCATAAAGCCTGTTCATAGGGCTGGATGATTGCAACCCCCGAAATAAACAGGATTAATATTGCCACGGCGATGAATATCGCAATTAACATTTCTACTGCCATTTAAACCTCCTTAACTTTTACATGAACTCCTTCCGAGCTTATGACGATGACTTTCTTCCCCTCATCTATAACGTTTTCCCCGGTTGCGCTCCATATTTGATTATCTATCTTTACCTTTCCGTCAATCGAATCAGGGCGCACGGTTTTAATTACTGTCCCTTCCATACCCTCAAGAACATCCATACTTGTAGTTTGTGGTTTCTGCCCGGGCGCCATCTTACGATACAATGTGATGGTTATAATACTGGAAACCAGAGCGGTTATAACTATTATAGCAGGAGCATAATCCTGCGCCACATCTGGAATTAAAAGGGTGACCGTGCCCAGTACTATGAGTGTCGTCCCCGGAACCGCCACAAAAAAACCAGGCTGGGCGGCTTCCACAATTAGAAGCCCCAGACCGATAATAATCATAACCCAACCAATATCTAATTCCATAAGAGTTAAGATAGTTCTTTATAGTATATATTTGTTTATGGAAATGGATATATGAAAAAAAAACAGGGAAAAATTGCGGAAGAAGCTTTAGAGATGCTTGAACACGGCTTTAAATTCGGCAAGAGATTGTATAAAGACAGAAGCGGGCTTTATGATTCGTTTGAACTAAAAAAATAAGATAAGTATTATGAAAGTTATACGCGACCCGATACATGATTATATTGAACTGGATGAACTTGCGCTTGCTTTGATAGATACACCGCAGGTACAGAGACTCAGGAGAGTAAAACAACTGGGTTTTTCCAATCTTGTTTACCCCGGTGCAAATCACACGCGTTTTGAGCATTCGCTGGGCGTATATCACCTTGCAGGGTTTTTAATCGACCAGGTGGATGAACGCCAGCGAAATGAATTACTTGCGGCTGCGATGCTGCACGACATCGGGCATGGACCTTTTTCCCATGCGACTGAAGAGTTAATCGAACGCTATACCAGGAAATGGCATGACGATGTGGAAGAATTATTGAGAAAAGGAGCAATTTCCGATGTACTCAATGATTTTTCTTTATCTCCGTCATCCATTGCGGCGCATATCAAAGGCGAGACTTATATTGGTCAGATAATCAACAGTGAAATCGACGTGGACAGGATGGATTATCTTGTGCGCGACGCTCATTATACGGGCGTAGCTTTCGGTCTTATAGACCACGTCAGGTTAATCCATGAACTCAGGTTCAATGAAAATAAACTTGTCCTGAATATCGGAGGTTTGCAGGCTGCCGAATCGTTGCTTGTATCGCGGTTCCTGATGCATCCCACGGTTTATTTCCATCATGTGAGCAGGATTGCGGAATCCATGTGCATGCACGCGGCTGAATACATGATTGAGAACGGGCTATCGCCGAAGGCACTTCAGAGAATGGACGACGTCACTTTTATGAATGAAATGAAAAATGCAGGCGGCTACGCATCCGTGATTGCGAAAAGGCTTGATGAACGAAAGCTGTTCAAACGGGCGCTTTACACCGATTTCGATTCGCTGGGCATGGATGTAATAAAACTCCGCAGCAATATCAAAAGGGTTGAGAATGAGATAGCGCAGGCTGCCGGGATCGAACCCGAATATGTGCTTGTGGACATCCCGGAAAAACCGGCGATTGTTGAAATGAAAGCCCATGTTCTGGCAAATGGTAAAATGATACCCATTGACAGAGCTTCAAGCCTTGTGGCGGCGTTTGAGCGAGCGCAGCTTGACAACTGGCGCCTCGGGGTTTTCACGCCGCCTGAATACAGGGAAAAGGTGGGCAGTGTTGCAAGGGAATTCTTTGAGGTGAAAAAGGATACGAAGCAGTTCAAGCTGACCGAGATTTGAGCGCCCTGCGTATCACGTCTTCTTCTTCGGGTCTGAATAATTCTTTTATGCCGCATGAATCATCATACCGATCTAAGCCGCGAATAATCACTATCGGTGTGCCGCCATTTCCTTCTCCCATCAGGATATTCGCAAAACCTGCAATTTCATCCACAACAGCCTCGTTTTTTACTTCAAGCACCCTGCCGAATAAATCTTTGGTGCCGCGCCAGTCCCGGCTGGCTTTTATTCCCGCAATGCCGATGGCAGCTCCTGTCTGCCCTATCCTGAAAGCCCTGCCGTTGGTGTCCGTGATTACAACGCTGACTTTTTTACCTGTGTATTTGAAGATAGAATCCTTGATTTTTAGCGCGCTTGCATCAGGGTCTTCAGGCAGCAGAAGAATGTTGCCGCTACCTTCGACATTGGAATGGTCGATACCCGCATTTACGCAGATACTGCCATGTTTTATCCTGACAAGCAGGAAAGGCGATTCGAGTAATATTTCCTCGCTTTCATCAAGCACAGCCTGTACGAATCTCGGGTCGTTCTGGTTTTTATCTGCGATGGTTTTTGCCCTTTCAGTCGGTTTTACAGTTTCAAGCGGAATTATCCTGCCTTCTGATTTGGATACGATGGTGGAAGAAATAACAACAATGTCATGCAGTTTGAGTTCGGTTTTCTCGCACAAAATACGCGCGATATCATCGCCTGCTTTAATCAGCGGGATATTTTCTACTGCAAATGCGATTACACTCAATAGGATTCCTCGCTCCCTTAAAATGCTGGTGGAATAATAATACTTTCTAAAAAAAAGTTACAACCTTCATCCAAGAAGGTTGTATTTCAGGATAAGCGCAGCAAACAGTATCGCCACGATGTTCATCACTTTTATCAGCGGGTTGATGGCAGGACCGGCTGTGTCCTTGGTTGGGTCTCCCACGGTGTCGCCAACGACCGCGGCAGCATGCGTGGGGTTCTTGCTGCCGTCCGGAAGTCTCTTCCCGCCCAGGTTGCCCGACTCGATGTATTTCTTGGCGTTATCCCATGCCGCGCCTCCTGTTGTCATCATAAGCGCCAGCAGTAGACCTGAGATTATCACGCCGATAAGAAGACCGCCCAGCGCCACAGGACCGAAGATAAAGCCCACAACGAGAGGGGAAAGCACCGCAAGAAGCCCGGGTACTACCATTTCTTTCTGCGCCGCTATGGTAACGATATCCACGCACCGTCCGTAATCAGGCTTTCCTGTTCCTTCCATGATGCCTTTTATTTCCCTGAACTGCCGTCTTATCTCAGTAACTATGGTAGTTGCAGCCCTGCCCACGGCTCCCATAAGGAAGCTTGCGAAAAGGAATGGAATCATGCCGCCGATGAGCAAGCCTACCAGTACCATGGGGTTTGAAAGTTCAAGAGACAATGCCGGCTTTCCATCTGCCAGCAGGAGCTTGTTTACCTCGCTGCTATATGCAGCGTACAGCGCAAGAGCGCCAAGCGCCGCCGAGCCAATTGCATAACCTTTTGTGACCGCTTTTGTAGTGTTTCCGACAGCGTCCAGCGGGTCTGTGATATCCCTGACCTCCTTTGAAAGTTCAGCCATCTCTGCAATACCGCCTGCATTGTCTGTTATCGGACCGTATGAGTCTATGGCGATTATAATGCCTGTTACCGACAGCATGGCTGCCGCTGCTATGGCAATACCATATAACCCAAGCGCTCCGCCGCCCATGACCGTATATGAAATCAGGATTCCTGCGCAAATGACTATTACAGGTAAAGCAGTGCTCTGAAGCCCTACTGCAAGCCCGGTGATGATGTTTGTTCCGGGACCTGTGACCGAAGCGTTAGCAATGGACTTTACCGGAGCATGCGTTGTTGCCGTGTAATACTCGGTAATGAGTATCATTGCTGTTGTAACTCCAAGACCAACAAGC
>JBAQYK010000160.1:0-3791 GCA_049299995.1 Candidatus Methanoperedens sp. | reverse complement strand
TGAAGGGATTATAAACGCTAACAAGCGCGGTCTTTGAATCCATGGGTTTCACAGACGCCATTATCATGCCGTATGCTGGCCTATCATATTTCGGTATCATGAATTCATCCACTGCCGTTATCCCTATTGCTTTTTTCACGGATTCATGAAGAGCAAGGAAATCAAATTTGGCGCCTGCAATTATTCCAAGCGCCTCAAGCCCGTTCGTTCCCCCGCCGCCAAGTGATTGCGCTCTTCCCTCGTTGTTGATGAACGTGCCCTTCTTTTTATAGAGAGGTTCATGGGCTATAACAACACTGGCTTTTTTGGTGGCAGCGCTTGCCTGCCCAGCCTGGATTATAAGATTTGTGAGCTTTCCAAGCGTCTCTTGCGGTATGACCGAAAGCGGGTCAGATTCAAGTGAGAATAATGTCTTCACTGTGCCTTTATTGATATCATCAACAAGCTGCGATATGGATTTTTGTTTTATCCCCTTTGCCATAAGATACGCGCCTGTTGAATTCGCAAATGGCTTCAGGAACGTTATCCGCGCGCCTGCGTTCTTAGCCAGTGCAAGAACACTCTTTACTTGTTCAGTATCAGAAAGCGGATTGTAGTCTGCAATAACAAGTGAATCCTTCGAAAGTGCAAGCTTTGAAACATCCGCAGGTCTTATATTCTCATCAGCCAGAGGCAAGTCCTTCCACCATACAGCGCTTATCTTCGCTCCCTTATTTTTAGCAGAAAGCAAACGGCGCACAATCAATGGATACTGCTCATACGGGTCTATGAAAAGAACGATATGCTTTGCGGCTTCTATCTCGCTGTACGGTATCCCGATGTTTAATGTTTGATATGTGTCCTCAGGAAGTGCAGCAACCGCGCCAGTATATAAGGATGATTCTGCGATCTTCTGGAATGCTAGAAGCTCTTCAGATGTAGTATTTCCCAATGATAAGAATGCAACCGAACCCTTGCTTGCTGAAATTCTTTTTGCTGCCTCTTTTGCTGCCTCTTCGAGAGTAGTCTCCTTGCCATCTACCATCGATCTTGTGGGTGCAAAGAACTTTGGAAGGCTCATTCCGAACCTGCACAGTTTTCCAGCGTTGGCAGGTGACGATTTCCTGAAATCAACTTCCAGTGCGCCATTCTCGCGGATGTATAATCCGCAGCCGAAATTGCAGCCCGGGCAGATAGTTGAATAAACATTATCTGTCATTCAATTCACTCTCCTTTGTAAGCAAAATTTGTTAAACCTGGGCTTTGCGTCCTTAGCGTTCTTTGCAGTGAATATCTGCGTTCATCAATATCGAAATTCAATGGAGTTAATCCTGAAAAATTTCTTAATGTTTCCAAGCCTTCAGTGGCTGAAAAACCCTCAACCAAAGAAAGGTTTTTCTTGTTTATACTATAGATTTCACCAAATGGACATAACGGTGATAGTCCTGATGAATTATTAAGAATCTCTGTGTTCCCTGCGTACTCTGTGGTAGAAAATCCGACATCTGCAGAATCTCTATCCATAA
Organism: Candidatus Methanoperedens sp.; assembly: GCA_049299995.1. Classification (GTDB taxonomy): domain Archaea; phylum Halobacteriota; class Methanosarcinia; order Methanosarcinales; family Methanoperedenaceae; genus Methanoperedens. Next base: position 2,286 of record JBAQYK010000160.1, on the reverse strand, counting down.
TCCTGTTACGAACATTAACACCAAAACCCAGGGGAGTTAATCCTGAAGAATTTCCCAGTGTCTCAATTTTCTCTTTTGCTAACATCCCTTTTCCCAATGAACCAGAGAAATCCAGAACAACGCTGCGCTCTTCTTCCTTTTTCTGACCCCTGTTAAAACTAGAATCTTTACTCATTTAACTTCACCTCAAAATACGGCGGTTTTCGCATGTCCATGCCGGGTTCATATTTCAACTGCTCCTGAACCAGGTTCGCAAACCTTCTATACAATCTGGTAAGCGGAATATCCACAGGGCATACATCACTGCACTGCCCGCACCCGATACAGGCATCTGCAAGATGCAAGAAGCGAACGAGATGATACATCGACATCTTATAAGCATCTCCTCTGGAATGGTACTCAATGCACTTTGATACATCGCCGCATGAACAAGTCGGACAAACCGTCTTACATGCGCCGCAGTCGATGCAGTGTTCAAGCTCTTTCCTGAAATATTCAAGCTTTCCGTTCTCGATCGGAACAAAGACCTTGCTTTTCCATTTCTTTCCAAGGTCTTCCATCACGCCTTTTATCTTGGCGCGCATTGCAACACCTTTCTCATCAGGTTTCTGCACCTGTACATATCCTGCATCAATGGCATTCTGGAGGAGTTTTGCTCCTTTTTCCGAGTTGATCTCAACAAATGTGGCTTTTCCCACAAGGTCTCCAGTAATGCCCCAGTTGCCGCATGCTATATCGGAGTTATTTGGCACTTTTATCGTGCAGTACCGGCAGCTTTCACGCCTGCCGTATCCTTTCTCTTCAAGTTCGTCAATTGTGATCGCATGCTCTTTTCCGTCCTTTGTCTCAAAGATGAGTTTTCCCTTCTCGATCTCTTCGCCGTGGACATCTTCAGGTTTGATCTTATACATCACTTCAAGCATCTCGCGTGTGACAACAGGATGCATCGACCCGCCGCAGTTCAATCCAACGATGAAAGTATTATCCAGATTTATTGCATTGCGTTTCGCCTGCTCGATTATTCCGCGCACATCGCATCCTTTTGCTGGGAGAGCTACTTTCAGGTTCCTGTTTGCGATAAGCTTTGCAAAATGACTCGGAACAGAGTGCAGTGAACCTGCTGAGTTCAGGACTTCATTCACATCAGAAGTGATAATAGGAACGGCTTCGAACTCGTTGATTTTCTTAAGAACGACAACAGCATCTACCAGCTTCTTCTCAAGCGCCGCTGCCAGCATGGAAGTCACAAGACCTCCTGAGCCCCCGCGTTTTCTTACATCTTCTTTTGTTGACCATCCAACATACATCTCGCCTTTTTGCATTATGCCACCCCCTCAGGTTTCAACGGACTTGGACCGAGTTTCTTTATCTGCGCTGTGACATCGCGTATGAAATTGGCAAACTTCTCGCCTTCGCTTGCCGATATCCAGTTGAGCTGAAGCCTCTCTTTTTCAATACCAAGCTCGTGAACCACGTTTTCAAGATACTTGTATTTTATCTTTGTCTTATCATTTCCATTAACATAATGACAGTCACCGATATGACAGCCTGTGACAAGAACAGCATCAGCGCCTTCAAGGAATGCATTGAACACATGCAGGGGGTCTATTCTTCCTGAACACATGACCCTTATAATCCTCGTTGATGCCGGCTGCTGGAATCGTCCCATACCCGCGCTGTCCGCGCCTCCATAAGAGCACCAGTTGCAGCAAAAGGCTACGATTTTTGGTTCCCAGCCGTTCGTCTGTGTGACTGGAGTGGCTACTGCTTCTGTACTCATGCTGCCACCTCCTCGAATCTAAACACATTCTTGACCTGCGCAAGCAACTGGTTATTCTTGAAGTGGCTTTGCTCAAGCGCACCTGTCGGGCAGGCTGCAACGCACGTTCCACAGCCCTTACACAATGCTTTGACTACGTTCGCTTTATTTTCTTTCTCGTCAAACTTTATTGCCTGGAACGGGCACATTGGTACGCATACCTGGCATCCCACGCACACATCTGGATTTACAACTGCTGTGATTCCTTCGGTTATTGCTTTCTTGTTCTTGAGAAGAATTGTTGCCCGTCCTGCGCATGCGCTGCCCTGCGAAACCGCATATGGGATATCTTTTGGACCTGAAGCGCAGCCTGCAAGGTACACGCCATCGATAGTAGTATCAACTGGCCTAAGCTTTGGATGCGCTTCCATGAGCAGTCCGTCTGCAGCTTTTGATAATTTCAATAATTGTTGTATCTGGCCTATCCCTTCATTCGGAATGATACCAGTAGCCAGCACCAGGAGATC
>JBAQYK010000159.1:0-3118 GCA_049299995.1 Candidatus Methanoperedens sp. | reverse complement strand
AGGGTTTCGGCATTGATGAACGCAGATTTGCAAAAAAAGGAAAAAAACTGACCGACAGCGGCGCTGGCGAGAGGTACCGCGCCCACATAGTGCAGTACGTTAAAAAACTCTTTCCCACAAAGCCATTGAAAATCGTGGTTGACTGCGGGGGCGGGGCAGCATCAACCGTGACGCCTGAAACCCTTGAAAGTTTGGGGCAGGAGGTGGTGAGGTTCAACTGCAAATACGACGGCATGTTCAGGGAGAGAAATCCCGAACCCACGGATGCGAATCTTGAAAAACTCAAAAAGCTTGTCCTCAAAGAAGGGGCTGATATGGGCGTTGCTCATGACGGCGATGGCGACAGGACTGCGTTTGTGGATGAGAACGGGATATTCATCCAGGGTGATGTCTCGGCTGCGATAATCGCAGACCACGTGCTGCGGCAATGTAAAGACAGGAAAAAGATAATAGCCGTTACAATTGCTTTCTCAAATCTCAGAGAGGACGTTGCAAAAAACCTCGGCGCCGAGGTTATTTACACGCCGGTAGGTGAGCCGTATCTTGCCCAGGCAAAACTGATGTGCAGGGCGCAGGTGGGGCTTGAGGAGCACGGCTCTGTGCTTCTTGAGTGGAGCCGCGAGGGTCCAATGTTAGCGGGTGTGATGGCGGGGATTCTTTCAAAGGAAGGGATGACGTTTTCGGGGCTTGTTGCTTCGTATCCCAAATATCACCAGATAAAGGATGCGAAGATGATGCCTGCGGGTACGAATACAGATGCGATTCTGGACAGGTTGAAGCAGGAGATACCGCAGGATTATGAAAGGTTAAGCGACATGGACGGCGTGCGCGTGGATTACGCTGACGGCTGGTTCCTTGTGAGGGCGAGCGGGACTGAGCCAAAGGTAAGGGTTTTCTCGGAGGGGAAGACCGAGGAGAGGGCGCGGCGGTTGAATAAGGTGGCGATGGAGGGGCTGGAAAGGGCGATGGGCGGGTAGAAAATGAGAAACACTTAAAATAGCAAGGATTATTGGGGATCTATCTTGGTTCCAGCATCGGAACCTTTATAAATTCAAAAATGAATAAATTAATTCAAAAATGAAAAGATAGTTATGAAATTCCACAACGTTCTGGATGAAGTGCTCGGTAATAAAACGAAGGTGAAGCTGCTGAGGGGATTTTTCACCTACCCTGGGAAAGAGTTTACCGAAAGTGAACTCCATAGGATTGCGGGGATACCTCAGGCAAGCGTGCACAGGAACGTAAAATCCCTTCTCGAAAATGGACTGCTCGATAGGAAGCGCATCGGGAAAGCGAATTTGTATTCATTGAACAAAGAACATATTCTTTATCCGCTTCTTAGCAGCGACTTCGAGGAGGAAAGAAATGTTCTCGTGGAGCTTAAAGAGATGATTGCAGGGGCGGTTAAAAACCTGTCCGAAGTGGATCTAGCTGTCCTGTTCGGCAGCATAGCAAAAGGCATAGAACGGGCGGACAGCGATGTGGATGTTTTTATCGTCTGCAAAGGGGATAAGTCGCAACTGGAGGAGAAGCTTGAGGACTTGATTTCTGTTATTCGGAATAAATTCGGCAACCCGTTTTCACTGATGATAAAGCGTCGTGATGAACTTAAGGAGCTAAAAACAATATCAATTTACAAAGAAATAAAAAACGGCGAAGTTGTCTTCCGGCGAGAGGGATTTGAATGGTAAGAGGTCTTGCAACGAAGCCTACCAGGATTGGCTCGGATAAGATATACATCCGCAAAGCAAGGGAGTTTCTCGAAGGAGCAGGGTTACTTGCAGAAAAAGAAGAATGGAATGCATCCGCAGTCCTCTCAGTTCATGCAGTCATAAGCGCATGTGATGCGGTTTGTGCCAGATTTTTACAGTTACGCCATGGCGGAGCGGATCATATGCAGGCGGTAGAACTCCTGAGCAGTCTTCCTCTTGAAAGATCAGAAATTGAATCGAAATTGAAGCAGGCAAGAAAAGTAATATCCATGAAGAATGCGGCTGAGTACGAGGATAAGCTGATTAAACAAAGTGATTCTCAGGAGATGCAAAAAGAGGCGGGAAGACTTGTTGATTGGGCTGAAAAGATTGTCAAATAACCTGTCCAATACGGCATTCAAGTCAATTTGTCCTTAAACTAATTTCAAGCTCTCCTCAGCATGATAAATTGGTCAATATCCCGTTATTTTTACAACATTCAACCTATTCTCCCACACATACGCCCTCATCCCGTCAGCGCCTGCGATAAGCCACACAGAAGTATCGTTCTGCATGGTTTCCCTGTCCCACAGCGAAGGCACAGCAGAAGAGACAGGATGCGTATGATAAACTCCGACAATCTCCCTGCCGTTCTTTTCAGCTTCGTTCCATGCGTTGTATTGCTCTTTCGGGTCAAGTTCAAAGCTCGTCCTCGTGCGCTTCGCATTTGTCACAGGCAGGGCTTTTTCCACGAGCGCCGTGCTGCCGTCTATCGTGCCTATGAGCACACCGCAGGCTTCGTAGGGCTTGTTGGATTCAAGTTCAGCCTGTATTAATTCTATATCACGCTTTGAGATTTTGATTTCGTTAATCATAATATGTTATTCATACACCGCAGAGGGCGCAAAGAACGCAAAGCAGGGATAACTTTGCGCCCTTTGCGGTGAGATATTTCATAAATCAATATGCGGGTTCAAATCGCACCCCGTGCACGGCAGGCACATGGTCTTCGCTACGCTTGCATCAAGCCCGTATTTATCAAGTATCCTCCGTGACATTTTCGCAAGTTTCAGCAGCCTTTGCGCAGTCGGGCGCTCGGCTTCCAGTTCCCCAAAGCGCAGTGGATGCACTCCCACGGCTCTTATTATCGGAATAACGCCCATCGCTGCCAGTTCCTCGTAGTATTTCTCAACCGTTTCATCTGTCTCACCGAGCCCCACTATGAAGTTCGTGAACACATTGTTCTTCCCGAATATCTTTACTGCATCCTTCAGGCACATAAGCGTGAAATCAAGAGGCGGCTTTTTACAATATTTATCGTAAATCTCCCTGTCCATTGTCTCAACGTTGTATTTTATCTCACTGGCTCCTGCTTCTTTCAAAAGGCGCGATGAATCCTTTGTGGGATAGACCGAGACGCCTATGGT
>JBAQYK010000158.1:0-1702 GCA_049299995.1 Candidatus Methanoperedens sp. | reverse complement strand
GCGTAGGGCATAAGCTGTATATATCGAAAATGACTTCCATCTTTTATTCTTGTAGTATCAATTTAACTTCTTTTTTGATTTTTTTTCTCTTTATTTTTTTCTTCCTTCCCATCTTCGATTTCATCCTTATAGTGCCGATAACGCCTGTGCCAGCCTCCAGAAGCGCTCAAGTCTGAACTTCGAATCCATGGATATTGAAATCATTATCAAATGTTAATACGCTATTCAGTTCAAGCCTTTCCATTATTGCAAAACTCAGGCAATCCGTCAGATCAATCTGCTGATCATTATATTTTCTGAAATACACGATGGCTTTATCCCAGTCCCTCTCGGTAACAGGTTCGAGCACCAGCAGTTTACTATTCAAAATGTTATCCAGTTCTTCAATAGCCTTTTCTTTGCTTATTCTTTTTGTAACTCCATCAAGGTATTCGTTCAAAATATTCCTGGCAACGACAAATCTCGCCCCTCTCCCTACAAGCTCCATGAGGGACAATTTTGCCCTTTTGTGGTTCTTATCTTTCTCATCGCTCAGCGCTATAAGGAAACTTGTATCTATAAAAATCCGCATCTACTCTCTCCAGTCATCTCTTTCACTCCAGGTTCCTTCCTTTGTTTTGAAAGAACCAACGATGTTGAAAAAAGGGTCATCCATTATCTTTTTCTCATGCTTCATGAGATATTCTTTGATGGCTTCCTGGAGTGCTTCTTTGATGGATTTTTTCTGCACCTGAGAGAGATGCCTGAGATGATCATAGGTGACAGTGTCAATGCTTGTCTGAATGTGTTTAATCGCAGTCATTTAACTTCAATTTACATAGTATGTTTAAATTACATATATAATTTTCTGACATTCAGTTATAAAATGCATGCAAAATGTATTCGCAGGTTAAAGGCAATAGTTGAAACTACATTCTCTGAAGAAATGCATAATCGCACGTTGTTTCTTTGAAAGTTATGTCTGGTACGTCATAAACTATAAAAACGTTAGAAACCATTCTTTATTTACAGGGGTGTTAAAAATATGGCATACGAACCAAAAAATTTTGATAGCTTGATTGGAACGAAAGGGTTCAGCGACCAGTTGCTGAAGAACCATTTTACGTTATATCAGGGCTATGTAACGAATACAAATAAATTATCCGATGCGTTGAATGCAATGCTAAAGGAAGGAAAAACAGCAACGCCTGAATATGCGGAACTCAAGCGCAGGTTTGGATGGGAATGGAACGGCATGAGGCTGCATGAATATTATTTTGGGAATCTGTCAAAAAGCGGCAATCTTCTTGACAAAAATACAAATCTCTACAAAAAAATAGTGACGGATTTCGGCTCTTACGAGAACTGGGAAAAGGACATAAAAGCAGTCGGCTCAATGCGAGGCATAGGATGGGTGATTCTGTACTACGATGCGGCGGCGGGCAGGCTCTTTAACGTCTGGATAAACGAACATGATGCGGGTCATTTATGCGGCGCAAGTCCCCTTTTAGTGATGGACGTGTTTGAACATGCGTACATGATAGAATACGGGCTGAAAAAAGCCGATTACATTGAGGCTTTCTTTAAAGCGGTTGATTGGACTGCGGTAGAGTCAAGGTTTAAATGATGACATATGGTAAATCCAAATAGCGATTGATATCCTATTCAATCAGTTCCATATCGTCGCCGCAGCATACCAGCGTTCCTCCCCCCGCTTTTGTCA
>JBAQYK010000157.1:0-2696 GCA_049299995.1 Candidatus Methanoperedens sp. | reverse complement strand
CCTGTAGCCTGTGTGGCAGGCGCCTCCTATTTGCTCAACTTTAAGCAGCACGGCATCGGCATCGCAGTCTATCATTATGTCGTGAATAATCTGCTCATGCCCTGAACTTTCGCCTTTTTTCCAGAGCTTGCGCCTTGACCTGCTCCAGTAGTATCCTCTTTTTGTTTCGATGGTTTTTTCAAGGGCTTCCCTGTTCATGAATGCAACCATGAGGACTTCGCCTGTTTTATAATCCTGGGCTATGGCTGTAATTAATCCGTCTTCGAATTTTAAGTCGTTTAGGTTCATAATAATCACTCAAGATAATTTGCAGGTTTAATAATTTATCCGAAATCCTTTCGAATCTAATCCTTCATTGCTGCTGCAATACAATCCTCAGTGCTTCCCAGAATACTCTTAACCCCACACAGGTTAGGCACATACTTGTGCGCCTTGCCAGAGTTCACCATCATGCAGCTAAACCTCTCGCTTGCGGGCGAAACAACCATGCAGGTATCGCAGAAAACCTTTGCGCCGCTTTTTTCTATTTTCTTAATCAGTTCAGGATGCTTATTCTTAATGGCGCGCGAAGTGCACACCCATACCACTTTTTTCACCTTTTTGCCGTTTAAAAGCTGCGCGAGTCTTTCAAGCTCGCTGGCACTGCTGTGAGGGCAGCCGAATGCGATTAAATCAGGTTCGCCAGACGAGTAAACCGCTTTTATCTGTCTTTCCTCAATCGTAATCTTCTCTTTTGGCGCCTCGTATTTCCCTGCCTCTGGCGTTACGCCGGCAACGTGATACAGCGCCACGGCGCCCGATGCTGCCATTGCGGCGCCGAGTGATTTAAGCTCGTCCTTTGACGGCTTTGATTTAATCTTGAAAAAAGGCACTTTATCGCCAACCATCTCGCCCACGATATACCCCAGCGCCCCGTAATCAGAATCGTGAAGCTCTGCATCGACCTGAATCAAAACATCAGGCTTCCTGTTCTCGTCCAGATGAAAACCATAATTCGCAGTTTTGCCTACCAATGCCGCTGCAAGGGCGCTTGGTCCTCCTTCCCTGTTGGTGCGCGCCCCGATGACAGAGTTGGCGTATGAGATGGCTGAGGATTCACTCCATGCAATATGGTCTCCGAAGCCTGCGAGGTTATCGAAGATATTATATGGCGTGCATGAGCATTCTGTTCTCACGCCGAGCGCCTCGTATGCCCTGATAATCTCCTCCTGCTTTCTTGCAAAATCCTCGCTTATCCCCATCTCACGCCAGCACTCCCTGTCCATCCCCGCGGGGTTGAGGATTGACGGCACAGCCACTTTTCCTTTTAAATCAGAAATCCATTCAAGACCCGCATCGCCTATGGTCTTATACGAAACCCCTGCAATCTGGGCGCTCTTTATTGGAATCAGCCTGTCTGCGCCGTATATATCGCCGAGGGCGGCGAGTATTTCCATAGCTTTCTGGTATGTGGCGCCGCGCTCTCCGTTGAAGAGCTTTTCCTCATCAGTCGTGAGATACAAATATACCTCCGTAACTTACCCCAATTAACAAATCTGCGTTCATCTGCGTTCGTCTGCGGCTCATAATTTTGGTATCTTCGCCCTCTCGAACTTCCACTTCCTGTCAAGTTCCATCGTAGCATCAATCCCCACCTTTGTCCCGATGCCGTTCTCCGAACGCGGGTCAAGCGTGCTGCCCCTCACATTCGGATAAATATAGATGTCCTCATCGCCCTTCACCCTTGTCGCAATCGCGAACTCAATATCATTCGGGTCGAAAATATTGATGTCCTCATCCACGATGGTCACATGCTTCAGGCTTTTGTGCGCAGCAAATGCGGCATCAATAGCTTTCTTTGCTTCCTCGTCGTTTCTCTTATGGATTTGCACAACAGCATGGAAATAATAGCAACCGCCCGGGGTCATGACCACGTTTTTCACATCCGCCACGTTTTTCACTTCGTTAAATATCAAAGGCTCATACGGAATCCCCATCAATATATTATGCTCGCTTCCGGCTGGAAGAAGGGCATGATAGATGGGGTCGCGCCTGTGCATCATGCTGGTGAGATGGATAACCGGCTGCTTCCTTACAAGGTCGTAGGTGCCGCTTATATCCACAAACGGTCCTTCATCCACAAGCTCGGTGGGATGGATGTAACCCTCAAGCACAATTTCAGCATGAGGGACTTTGATGCCGTTTTTACACTCGAATAACTCAATCGGTTCGCCTTTTAGCGCCGAGGCATAATTAAATTCCTTTCCCTCAGGCACGCGGGTTGAGATGGCAAACAGGGTCACAGGGTCAATTCCGATAACAATTGCCACGGGCAGGGGCTCCCCGTGTTCCGCGGCTTTTTTATGGAGATTATACGTATGCCTGAATTCAACAAGCCGCGCCGCAAGCCTGTCCTTTCCAATAACCCGGAGCCTGTGAACTGAGGCGTTCATAACTCCCTCGTATTCCGACACAACAACGCCTGCTGTAATATACGGCGCGCCGTCGCCTTCAAAATGCGTGAGGATGGGGAGTTTTGCCAGGTCTGGTTTTTCAATAACTTCCTTTGCAGGCGAATCTTTAACGAGCTTTACTTCCCCTTCGGGTTGTCGCGATGAGAGATGGCTTATTATCCTCTCCTGCGCCACCCCCAGGGCTTGCGCAAGCAGCTCCCTTGAAGCCAGGATATTCATCACAACTTTTGAACCGTTGACATT
>JBAQYK010000156.1:0-2648 GCA_049299995.1 Candidatus Methanoperedens sp. | reverse complement strand
GCCTGTGTACTGCGTGGTAAAAACAAGCTCGCCCTGGACGATTCCTTTCACTCCCAAGCCTTCGCCTTTTACGAATGTTCCGTCCTCAAGCCCGAGTACCGCTTTCATACTCGCTTAAAGTGCAAGGGGATGGTAAATAGATTACGATTCGAGGTACTATTTATCATGATTAAATATTTCATTCGTACCCATACGAACCAAAATCCTTAATATGCCGCGCATCGTTTACATGACTTGTAAATATGACCAGATGTGCAAGAAGAAAAACTACCGACAAAATGCACTGCACTTACAGCGCAATAATCGACATCTTCGAGATGGAAAACAACAGGGAGCCGACAAGTCAGGAAGTAAACAACCTGATAATAGCGATAGGCGACCGGGGAGCCATAGCCAGGTAACGTCAATACAAATATAAAATAAGGTGAATCAAATGGTAAAAACTGCCGCAACAACTGATAAACCCATTCAGGTAAGGATATTCCCCAAACGGTTATTACAGCCTGAAACTGCTGAGAAAATATTGAACGAAATCGACCAAACCGAAGGTGTAATAAGAATGCTCATCAATGGGAAGAACCTGCCAAGGAAAGCCACTTGCGGTCAGGGTACAGGGGCTGATGTGAACTATCCCGACAGAAAAATCATTCACGTTGGCGACTGCGCATTAGAATTACATATAATTGTGGGAGAAATACTGGTCGAAGTCGAAAACGAGACTTCTGTTGAAGGAGTCAGAAAAGCGTGTGAACGGGCGCTTCCCTTTGCCTTTGAGTTCAAGCGCGGGCACTTCATCAAGAGAAGACCAACGCTGACTGATTACGCCAGATACGGGTTCAAAAGCAAGACCGGTGAATCAATCGCTCTTGAAGACGAGCGCATGCTTGGCTTAATAGACCCGCACATGAAAGCGGAAACAAACCTCTGTGTAATTGGCGCAGACCGTGAAAAATAAATTAGCGGGGTGACAGGCAAAAAGTTACATTATTAATAATGATGCTCTGCATCGTTAAAAATCGAAACGTTTAAAACCAATTATACCCTCTAACAAAAAAAACGTTACAAATCAACAAAATGCTGGTGGGTACACACGAGTAACGTACAAGCCTGTTATCAGTGCGGTAAATGCACATCTATTTGCCCTATGCGCCGAGTTTCAAAGACCTCCCCGCGCAGCTCTATTTATAATTCCAATGTGTATGGGCTTGAAACAAAGGATATCTGGACATGCCTGACGTGCGGTCTTTGTCCAATTGAATGTCCGCAGCAGGTGGATTTCCTGGGTTTTATCCGTGAAGAAAGGAATGGGAAACAGCCGCTTGACGTTGCGCATCTTGGGGTTTTCACAGAGCTTGCCGAATTAAGCTCAAAACTGGACGGAAATGTTCCCGATAAAACATCAGATTCAAAATTCGGGTTCTTTCCCGGATGTGTGGACTCACTCGACCTGTTCCTGCACGATGTAAAGACCAATTTCGGGGAAATTACCACATCATCACTCAAACTTCTTGATAAACTGGGTATAAAACCGAAGGTTTTGAATATGAAATGCTGCGGTCATGATGTCCTGTGGCAGGGAAAAAAAGAGGTTTTCGACAGGCTAAAGAACTATAATATAGAATACATCAAAAAAAGCGGCATCGATACCCTTGTAACAAGCTGCGCCGAATGTTACCGTACTTTTTCGAAGGATTACGACCTTGGAATAAAAGTCGTTCATACATCCGAACTCTACGATAAGCTTGGAATGAAGATCAATACGCAAGTCACCTATCATGACCCATGCAGGCTTGGCAGGCACATGGGTGTGTATGACGCTCCACGAAAAGCACTTGCATCAAACGGTGTGGTCGTAAAAGAGATGGAGCATTCAAAAGAAAATGCCCTGTGCTGCGGTGTAAGTAATTTCATGAATTGCAACGAGCAGACAAAGGCGCTTCGCATTGCACGTATGAACGAAGCAGAAGCTACAGGCGCAAAAACCCTGATCACAACATGTTCAAAATGCCTTGCACATTTTAACTGCCTGAAAACTGAAAAAGATGCGACCAAAAAGTATGATCTTGATATTGTGGACTTAAGCGTATTCCTTGCGCGGCAACTGGAGGCGGGAAAATGATAAAATCAAGCGATCTTGATCCTAATTTCAAATATGAGATATCCAAAGAACCGGGCGGCGAGAACATCAAAAAATGCTTTAACTGCACGGGCTGTACTGTTGGATGCCCGGTCACCGAAATAGACAAGACCTACAACCCGCGAATGATCCTTCGAAAAGCCATCCTTGGCATGAGAAAAGAAGTCCTTTGCGATGAGTCACTCTGGCTTTGCGCATCATGCTATATTTGTTACGAACGATGCCCGCAGGATGTTAAAATAACCGAGGTCATAGGAGCGATACGCGCGATCGCACAGCGCGAGGCAAAAGCCGGTAAGATCAAGCTTGATAATCCCAAACCATTATTTGATCATCTTTTCATTGACTCGGTCAAGAAGAACGGAAAATGGTATGAAGCAGGTGTGAGCGGCACGTTCATGCTAATGACAAAAGGCATCGGGGGAGCTTTAGGTTATGCCCCAATGGGCTTTGAATTATGGAAAAAAGGGAAATTAAGCATCCTGCCGCATACGATAAAAGGAAAAGACGA
>JBAQYK010000155.1:0-13148 GCA_049299995.1 Candidatus Methanoperedens sp. | reverse complement strand
TCTTTTAGCTGTTTCATTGTCCCTCCAGTATCCTGTGTATAAACTCCATATCCAGATTAGCTTCAACAAATCCCGCAAGTTCCTCTATGCCATCGCTGTGATTTCCACTATTATAGGTTAGTCCCCTGCGTTTATATAAATAGCCCATGAAGGAATTACGTATGTTTTCATTTTCAAATAGACCGTGAAGATATGTCCCTATCACAAGCCCGTTTTCGCTCACGCTTCCATCATCTCCGAAGGCAGTTTCTCCTCCCTCGGATTTACCCATGTGAATCTCATATCCTCTAACCTTTTCACCTTTTAATGGTCCAAGAATACAGCCATCCCCGGAAACTATTTTTTCTGCCTGCTTTGTTTCCTTTTCGTACCTGCCAAATCGCGTGGTAACGTTAAGAAGACCCAGCCCCTTTATCGAACACGCGCCGCCCGTTCCTTCAATCCCGCTGTCGTTGATTTCCTCACCCAGCATCTGGTAGCCCCCGCAAATCCCGAAAACCGGTATCCCTTTTCCCGCTTCTCTAATAATTTTTTTATCCATTCCCTTTGACTTCAGTTCTTTCAGGTCGTCTATGGTGTTTTTCGTCCCTGGCAATATAATTGCATCTACCCCATTTAACTCCTCGCCGGGTTCGACATACCTGACGTCAGCGTAATGTTCAAGAGGTTCAAAATCAGTGAAGTTCGAGATGTGGGGCAGTCTTATCACTGCAATCCTGACCGGATGACCGTTATTTGTCTTGTCTTTTATTGATACGGAATCCTCGGATGGGATTGTCATATCCGTGTACGGGATAACCCCGAGTACGGGAAGTCCTGTGAGTCCTTCAAGCTGTTCCAGTCCGGGTTCAAGCAGTTTCATATCGCCCCTGAACTTGTTTATAATAATTCCGCGAACAAGCGGTCTAACATCAGGAGGCAGCAACTCCAGAGTACCATATATACTTGCAAACACCCCGCCGCGCTCGATGTCCCCCACCAGTATTATCGGCGGCTTAACCAGCCGTGCCATGCCTATATTCACTATATCGCGATGATACAGGTTAATCTCGGCGGCTCCTCCAGCCCCTTCGATTATGATTATATCATGTGCAGAGGCTAGCCGCGTATATGCCTCTTTGACGATTGCCATTACTTTGTCGATTGAATCATAGTATTCGCCGGCTTCTTTGTCTGCATACGGTTTCCCGAGGATAATCACCTGGGATACATGGCTGCCCTTAGGCTTCAACAGGACAGGATTCATATCCGCAGAAGGCTCAACACCTGCGGCTTTTGCCTGTATTGCCTGCGCAATCCCGATTTCACTGCCGTCGCGTGTTACCCATGAGTTCAGGCTCATATTCTGCGCCTTAAAGGGAGCGACGTTATATCTTTTTGATAAAATCCGACAAAGTGCGGTCACCAGTATGCTTTTCCCAACATGCGACCCTGTCCCGAACACCATCAGGTTGTTTGTCATCGCGCCCCCCGCCAGTTCCTGTAAGCTACGCACACACCTGCTAAAAATACAAACACCATCGCTCCGGTGCCCGGACTGTCCGAGATATAGCCGTATGCAGTTTCCCATCCTTTATCATAGTGCCTGAAGCCATAATCGAATACCCATAATAAATCGTTTTGTTGGCTCATAGCAAGGCTTGCGTCAATAAATGCCATCCCATTATAGAGGGGATATAAAAGCACTACCCCGCCGCTGAACATATCCAGTACCACATGGGATGCGATATAAACCGAAGCAATAATGAATATCGTCCTGTATTCTTTAATCATCAAGCCAAAAAGAAGCAGCAGCAACGGGATAAAAATATTGTGAAGCAGCGCCCTGTGCTGGGTCGCAAAAGTGTCAAAATCAGGCATGACAGCAAGTGGTAAGAGGAGAAGGATATATTTTTGATTCTCTTTCTTGCTTACGATTAACAGCGCCAGCAGCGGGACGATTAAGTGTATCGGCCAATCAGGCATGCTATTCTACTTTATCCACTCTTGTTACGCGCAGGAGGGCATTCAGGGGTACGCCTGAGATATCATCAATACCTTTCTTGTCTATCAGTACTGCGATGGCTAATGGTTTGGCTCCCAGTCCCTCAAGAACAGCCACGGCTTCGGAAAGTGTTGTGCCTGATGTTACCACGTCATCTATAAGGACACAATTCTTCCCGCTTACCTGCGCGAAGTTCTGGCTGATGGTGCCTTTTCCACCCTTATATTCCGGCTCCCATTTCTGCTTATTCGGATGGTATGTGGAGAATTCGCAGCAGAGTTCATCAGCTACCATGTTTGCCAGCGGTATCCCGCTGAGAGCGACGCCAACGACCACATCTACACACGGTTCCGATTCGCCAAGACAGTCAAGAATCATATCAGTAAGCGCGCCTGCTATCAACCTTTGCCTGGTAGAACTTCTGCCGATGTTGCTCCAGTCGATGTAAATGTCCTTGGGCGCCTGTGCGACATCTCCTTTTTTTGCATGGGTCAGAAGCCATGTGGCTGTCTCGCGGGAAATGTTGAGTTCGTCTGCAATTTGACCTGTTAAAAGCCCAGCCGCCTGAAGTTCAAGGGCTTTTTGAGTAAGTTCATCGATTGTTTTCATAAGTATCACCCGGAATATTAATAATACTACTTTTTCTTTGTATTTAATACGTTCTTCGATTATGGATTGAATTATGCTTATTGTTTACCCTTATTCTATAATTTCTTTGTCATATACGGACCTTCGTGCCCGTACCCGAACTTCCTGTAATAATCCCTCACTCCTATGCCGCTTGTCACCGCAATCTTGTCATATCCAGCCGCCCTTGCGGTCTCTTCCGCCTGCGCCAGAAGCTCCTCGCCGTACCCGCGATGCTGCCACTGCGCCTCACCTGCGCTCGCGCCGGGAGGAACCATCGAACCATAAACATGCAATTCACGCACCAGCGCCGCATCTAGAAGTTCACTCCTGTGGGGCGCGCATGGGAAGCGCAGCCTTAGAAATCCAATCAATATATCTTTCTCTTTATCCTCAAATGAAATGAAATGTTCTTTTCCGCCGCAGACAGTGTATTCTTCCTGCGTCAGTTCGATGTTCTCAGGCTCAACTTTCTCAAGCAACCTGTGTCCCACCTCACGGCACCTGATGCAGTTACACTTCCCCCCCGTCTCAAGAAGCCTCTCTTTTGCCAGTTGCCTGATATTGCTTTTCTTAATTCCCGCAAGCACCTGGTAGGCGGGTATATCGCGCTGGATTCTCTGCAAACGAACCCACTTCGGCAGGATGGATTTTATTCTTGCAAGTAAATCAACAGCATCTAAAACTTCAAGCGGCGCATAGTTCCCAAGCTCCCACATACCGTGAAGCCGCGTTCCTTCAGTCACCAATGTTGGATATATCTTAAGATAATCAGGCATGAAGCGCTCATCCTCAAATATTGTCCTGAACATACGAAAGTCCGATTCCACACATGAGCCTGGAAGTCCTGGCATCATATGGAAACCCACTTTCAGCCCGCTGTCGCGAAGCCTCATATTTGCAGCCACACTCTCAGCCACTGTATGCCCGCGCTGTATGCCTGCAAGGATAAAATCATACGTGCTCTGAACTCCGATTTCCACCTTAGTCGCGCCCAACCCAAGGATGGTCTCGATATGCTCTCTTTCTGTCCAGTCAGGTCTTGTTTCAATCGTGATTCCCACGTTCCTGATGCGTGAGTTCTCGTTGGCAGACTGGACTTCCTCGATTGAGAAATATTTTTTATCTCCCCGCCAGCCAGCGCCGTAAAAATCATTCATCGCCTCGATAGCGCGCTTCACAAACCATTCCTGGTAGCACAGCGTGCGTGATGTAAATGTTCCCCCCATCACGATAAGCTCTGCTTTTTCAAGTGAATGTCCTATCTGTGAAAGCTGCGAAAGACGAGAGGATACCTGGAGGTAAGGGTCAAAGTTGTTCTCGAAGGCTCTTCTTGCAGCAGGTTCTGCCCCCATATAACTCTGCGGCGAGTGGAATTTTGAGTCAATGCCTCCGGGGCAGGGGACGCATAATCCGTGAGGGCACGGCGCGGGAGAGGTCATTGCAGCAATCACAGCCACACCTGATATTGTCCTGACAGGTTTTAACTGGAGGAGTTCAAGAACCCGCTCTTTTTCATCATCATCCTTTGCGGCTGCAAGTATCTGGGAATTGCTTAAGAGGGATGAAAGTTTGTGGCGTATGCTGGCTGCTTTTTTAGCTGCGTTTAATCCTTTCTCGTCTGTTATCTCTTTTCGGAGGAGCTGTTCTATAAGTTCCCTGGATGCTGATTCGATGGCGGTCATTCAGGATTCAATACAACGTGTATCGCAATAAACGTTACATCAAATCTTTTTCACAAGGTCAAACAGCGCCGCCTTCGGGTCTTTCGCCTTGATGACCCCTGAAGCAAGAAGCACGCCCACAGCGCCAAGCTCAAGCGCAGCCGCCACATCATCTCCAGTGGAAATGCCTGCGCCGCAGAGGACTTTAACATGAGGATTAATTTTTTTCACGGCGCTCACGGACCCTCTAACGATATCGGGGTTGGCTTTTGAAACAGGAATGCCTGAGCCAATCAGTTCCGGAGGCTCGATAGCTACAAAATCAGGGGCAAGCGCCGCGGCTGCCGAGGTTACAGCGACATTATTTGTACATACAATTGTTGTCAATCCGGCTTTTTTTGCAGATAAAAGTGTGGAGTCTATATCAGCCAACAGGAGGCGGCGTTCTGAATGGTTGATAAGTGTTCCAGCAGCTCCTGCCGACTTAACGCATTCAGCAGTAATATGACCCGTATAACTTCCCGCGCCGACAGCATCGATATGCTGGGCGAAAACAGGTATTTTGACTGAGCCTGCTACCCTGTATAAATCCGGTGTTTGCGGGCAGGCGATAATCTCAATTCCGGAATCTTCACTCACTTCTTCGCAATATTTCGCCATCCTGACCGCTTTCTCACCCATGCTTTCTGCATAGGTTTTAAAATTCAAAACTATCAGCGGTTTTTTATCCATATGAAGCCGGGAAATTTTAAGCCGTATAGACTTCTTCGTGAGGATGTACCACTATACCTTTTGGAGTTATATCATAGGGATGAATACTCCTGCTATGGTCTGAACCCCTCATCTTAAATATCTCAATACTGCGTACCCTGACACTGTTCGTCCGTTTATAGTACATCAATATAGTGCCTTCAGTAACGAAAACTTCCACCCCGAACCTGCTGGGATTACTTTCGTCGAGTATTTCACAGGTCATTAAAGATGTCAATCCAAGGATTTCGAGCGTAGTGCTTAATTTCAGGAGTTCAACCCTTATCTTTGCCGGATCCTGCAAATAAAAACCAATAGATGTACTTCCATCAACCACCGCTCTTTTGGCATTGATGTCATCCTGTATCGCTATAATCTGGTCCATCATGGAACGCATATCAAACGGTCTGACGTCCACATATTTTTCGTGCGAAGGTATGCCGATTTTAGTGGAACAAGCATCCACGATTGCAAGTTTGCCTTCCTCCTCCAGAGCCTCAAAATCCCATCCGAATTTTTTAACATTTTCCCTTATTTGTTCAGGACGCTCTTCCGTCGCTATATAAATACCATTTTCTCCGAATTTCGTTATGCCATTGTAGATATATTGAAGACCAAATATGGTTTTGCCCGCGCCTGCCGTCCCGGACAAAAGATAGGTTCTGTTTCTTAGCAGTCCCCCACCACACAATTCGTCAAACCCTTCGATTCCCGTAGGAACTCGCGGGGAGTCATTTTTTCCAGTTTTAATCTGCTTTTTATCAGCCATAGTGATTCAACCCGTGCGCATACTTATATACTTACTAATCTTTTTACTATATATATACTTATTTATCTCATCATCTTTCTAATCATTATGATGCAAACCGACCTGTTGGAATTGCTGAGTGTTTACAAAAAATATATGTCACTGTAAGACCCTTTCCAATACGGTGGAACCATGGTACTTCCTGATAAATTCAAGTGCGTTATAACCAACTGGGATTATATTTATGACCTGTGCAGGCATGTTGCGAACGATGTTAAAAACTCCGGCTATAAACCGGATACGATAATAGCGCTGGCGCGGGGCGGCTGGTTTGCGGGCAGGGTGCTTTGTGATTTCCTGGGGCTCAATGACCTGACGAGCCTTAAAATCGAGCATTATGTAGGAACTGCAAACGCTGGCAGTGGACCTGCAATCAGATACCCTCTTGCCAACAATGCCGTAGCCGGGAAGAAAGTATTGATAGTGGATGATATTACGGACACGGGTAAAAGCATCGCACATGCCAGGGAATATGTCAGCAAGCAAAATCCAAAAGAGGTGAGAACAGCAGTCCTCCAGTATCTATACACGTCTGAAATCAAGCCTGACTATTGCGGCGAAGTCGTGGAGGAATGGGGGTGGATTGTATATCCATGGAATTTTATTGAGGACATGATAGATATCATCTCGCGCCTTATGGCAAAGGAAAAACTCAATGAGTGGAATATTGAAAAAATAAGGTCAGGGCTGTTGAAATACCATAATATCGACCCCATCAGTTTTGAGATTGCCCAGCCTGACCGCATGGAAGAGATACTCGATGAGATGGCAAGAAGGGGATTGCTCAAGGCTAAGAGCGTTTCAGGGAAAAAAACATGGGCATATGAGGGTGCATAATTATGCAGGCAGATATTGCAATAATCGGCGGCAGCGGAGTTTATGATGCCTCCATGCTGGATAATGTACGGGAAGTAGAGATAGATACGCCTTTCGGGAAACCATCGGACGCTATTACCATTGGTTCTTTTGGCGAAACCAGTGTTGCGTTCCTGCCAAGGCATGGCAAGGGGCACAGGACATCCCCAAGCAAATTGAATTCCCGCGCCAATATCATCGCACTGAAGAAACTCGGCGTGAAACGGATAATCTCAGCATCTGCAGTCGGCAGCCTGAAACTTGAACACAAGCCGCTCGATATTGTGATTCCTGACCAGATTTTCGACAGGACACGGATGCGTGAGAGCACGTTCTTTGATGACGGGCTCGTCGTCCATATTGGTTTTGCGGACCCATTCTGTCCTGAGATGTCGTCATTGCTTGCTGATATTACCAGCGACCTGGGATATTCCGTCCACAAGAATGGAACCTACGTCTGCATGGAAGGACCGCAGTTTTCCACGCGGGCGGAATCAAGGGTTTACCAGAATATGGGATTTGACATAATCGGAATGACAGCGCTTCCTGAGGCTAAACTTGCGCGCGAGGCTGAGATATGCTACAGCATGATAGCGACAGTGACGGATTACGATGTCTGGCATGAAGAAGATGTTAATATCGAAACGGTAATTGCCAATGCCATGAAAAACGAGGAGGCAGTTCGCAATATCATTAAAGAGGCGATACCGCGGATTTCACTTGAGCGGGATTGCATCTGTTCCAATGCTTTAGCCGGGGCAATAATTACATCGCCTGAGAAAATTCCGGTTGAGGCGAGAAGGAAACTGAATGACCTGATAGGGAAATATTTATAATTTCAGCCCGTGGATTTCAATGCTGGAAATCCTGTGGGTCTCTTTTTTTATCCAGTTCAAAATGGTTATATGCTTTCAGGTAGATGAATGAAACGATGGCTGTGGTTAAAGAGGCTAAGGAAAATGCAAATATTTTCACCGATGCGCGAGACATAACCATGGTGGAGCTGGGGCGTGATGATGTAACTGTTTCCCTGACACCGGGTAAAATCATATTATGGTTCGGCAGGCAGGTAAACGAATCATTAATACAGCAGGTAGTTTTTGGTATATCGGATATAGATTCGTCTTTAAATCATGAACAGGAAGTAATATGCGATTTTAATACCATTTCCGAGTATGAGAATATGGGCTATGTACTGACATCGTATGCAAAAACCAAAGGCGGTTACAGGGTGATTTTCAATGTTCCGTTTTCGAAGAAATTTGCGCTTGCTCATTTTGTAAAATCCATTGTAAAGCAGCTTCGGGAGAAAGATGTGAGAAAAACTCTCCACTGGGATGGGAGCATTGACCGTATGATTCTGATATACAACGAGCTAAAAAAGCTTGAGGGGTGGGAACTAAAAAATATTGAGCATAAGGGCGAAGAAGATAAGGTGATTAAGTGAAAAAAGAAAATGAATGCGAGGCTACTATTGTATCGATGAACCTTATCGCAGACCATATAAGAAAAGCAGCATCAAAGCTGGATGGAAACTCTGTTACGTCTCTCGTAAACGGCATACTGGGTTCACAAAAAATATTCCTTATGGGGGCGGGCAGGTCGGGACTTACTGCAAAGGCTTTTGCAATGAGGCTGATGCACATGGGATTTAATGTTTATGTGGTGGGTGAAACAACTGCGCCGGCAGTGCAAGAAGATGACCTGGTGATTGCCGTATCTGGTTCCGGAGAGACGCCATCCATCGCAAGTCTTGGCGCGATTGCAAAAAAAATCGGCTCAAAACTGGCAGTCGTAACCTCAAATAAGGATTCTACCATCGGGAAGATTTCAGATATTGTTGTTATAATTCCGGGCAGATCCAAAGAGGATGTTATTCTGGAGGATTATCACGAACGGCGAATGATGGGGCACCCACAGCTGGCGCCTCTTGGGACTATATTTGAAATTTCAGCGCTGGTGTTTCTTGATGCTGTTATTTCAGAGATTATGGTCAGGACTGGAGCCAGTGAAGCAGAGTTAAAGAAAAGGCATACGGTGTTTGAATAATTATGTTCTCGCAAAGAGTAAAGGGTATAGACATATCAGGTATCCGCAAGATGTTTGAAGGCGCAGGTCCCAACGCGATCAATCTTGGGCTGGGTCAGCCTGATTTCGACACGCCTGAACATATTAAAAGGGCAGCCATCGACGCTATAAATAAAGGTTTTACCGGATATACAGCGAATCTCGGGATTCCGGAGCTGCGGCAAGCCCTGTGCAGGAAGTTTGAGCGTGAGAATCATTTTACTGTCAAGTCTGACGAGGTAATAGTAACATCCGGCGCATCGGAGGCGCTTCATCTCGCGCTTCAGGCTCTGGTGGATACAGGCGATGAGGTACTGATACCTGACCCCGGGTTTGTATCTTATTCGGCTCTTGCAAAGATGGCGGGGGGAAAAGTCGTAGGCGTTCCGCTTGGGGAAGAACTTACAATGACTCCCGATGCTGTAAACGAATGCATAACTCCTAAAACCGTTGCGTTGATTATCAATTCCCCTTCAAATCCCACAGGGACAGTCCAGACAAAAAAAGAGATTAAAGCGCTGGCGGAGATTGCTGAGGATAACGATATTACGATAATCTCAGACGAGGTCTATGAGCATTTCATCTACGAAGGCGAGCATGCAAGCCCCGCGCAGTTCACTGATAAAGTGATTACAATCAACGCAGTTTCCAAGACATACGCCATGACAGGCTGGCGCATAGGTTATGCCGCCGCGAGGAAGGAATATATCGAGCAGATGCTGAAAGTGCATCAGTACATCCAGGCTTGCGCAAACTCAATTGCGCAGAAGGCGGCGCTGGCTGCGATTGAGGGACCGCAGGAGTGCGTGACCGGGATGCGCGAGAGTTTCAGGGCGCGAAGAGATATTTTGCTGGAGGGATTTGCTTCAATGGGTATCAAATGCGTGAAGCCGCATGGGGCTTTCTATGCATTCCCTGAGGTTGCGGATGAGGATGCGCCGCAGAAATTGCTGGAAAAAGGCGTGATTGTTACTCCGGGCTCGGCTTTCGGGGAGAACGGGAAGGGGCATATCAGGATTTCATATGCAGTTTCTGAGGGGAATTTGAGGAGGGCGATTGGGGTGATGGAGAGGGTGCTGGGGTGAATATGGATGCTGTGTTAATGAATCGTCATATACAGGCCTCGTACATCGTACGGGGTTTGTGACTACAAATCAAACCTTGATAACCCTCTCTTCAATAACCCCAATTATCTCCCCAATATCCCTAATCACCACATCCGTCTCCTCGCACAGAAGCTTCGGGCACTTCCCCGTCTGCTGTATCAAAAGCATCCCCGCTGCGCGCATCGCAAGCAAGTCATTAATCCCATGGGTTACTAAGTTGGAAAAGTAACCCATGAAGTGCCCCAACTCCAAAGTAATATTATCAATCGTTATTTATTTGTATATTCACGCATATCTGATAATAACGCCAGGAGAAAAAAATCATGCCCCTAACCGTTAACATAAAAAAAGATTTTTCCATACAGGAGGTAAGCAGCGTAATCCGCTCTGCATTAGCCCTCGATGGGCGGATAGCAAAGCATAAAAAAACCAAATATGCCGAAACCTGTAAAATCTTTGAGAAAAAATACAAGATGAATTCAGGCGTTTTCATGAAGAAATTCGACTCTGGAGAACTTGACGACAGGGATGACTTTTTTGACTGGTATGCCGCAAAAAAAGGACTTGACGCATGGAGTAAGAAACTGAATGTATTATCCGGAATCAGCGTATGAACTCCCGGGAGTATTACTCTCAAATTGAAACGATTGTCAGGGACTGCCCTATCGTTACCCATTTCTCAATTGACTTTGACGAAATTGATGTTGAAATCGGATATCTAAAGGGCAGGCTTGAGTTAATAGACGGCTCGAATCTCTATTTTATTGAATTTGTTGAGATCAAAGGCAATAAGGCAAATCGCCTCAAGTACAAATACCAGTGGCAGTCGGAAACAGGTGATTTGATAGCGCGGTGGGATAATGTGCCGCATCATCAGGAGATTGATACTTTTCCGCATCACATGCATGATGAGAATGGAGTATATGCATCACAGAGCATGGATTTAAAAACTATTATCGATATGCTCATGGATAAAATATCTTAAATTCGAGATAAAAGAGATTAACAGAAGAATTTTACAACCATCGCATAAGGCGTGGTTATAATGGGATTTTAATAGAAAAAATATGCGGATGTTTATTAACCGCCTCCCAAAATAGAAAACAATCCAAGAAATTAACCCTTACGAATATCTATTTTCAATAACCCCAATTATCTCCTTAATATCCCTTATCACCACATCCGCCTCCTCGCACAGAAGCTTCGGGCACTTCCCTGTCTGCTGAATCGAAAGCACCCCCAAATCCGCTGCGCGCATCGCAAGAATATCATTGATTCCATCTCCCACCATTATCACTTTATCGTATTCCTGCTTTAACTTTTTCACTATTTCTTCTTTTTTCTTCGGCGTTGATATTTCAAATACGCAGCTCTGGGGCACACACACATTCCTTGCCAGGGGCGAAAGATTCCTCATGCTGTCTCCGGATGCGATATATACCCCTATACCCTTTTCAGTGAGAGCCTGAATCACGGAACAGGAATTTGAATAAATTTTACCTCCGGTGCAAATGACATAGGGGATACTTTTTGTTTCAGTGTCGATGACCAATCCCACACCCATATAAAAAATATTCTTACACCGCCTTTTCACAAAAGCCATAACATCCTGGAGGTCGGACATTTTAGCTTCAGTGTCATTTTCAACCACGGCTATTGCGGTATCTTTATCCACATGTGCCCTTGAACATCCCACTTCTATGTCGATGTTGTATTTCCTGATAAAATCCGAAATAAGCATTCCAGGCGGGCAGTTGACCAGTTTGTTGGAATCCACCTGCATCACCAGAAGAGCGCAATATGGTTTTCTCCCGACAAGTTCTGTGGTTACCACTTCATCCAGATATTCTCCGGTATGTACGTTCTTTGCCACGCGATACATGCGAAGCAGTGTCCCGGCGCTATCAAACACAACGGCAATTTTCATAACTAACACACGTTTTTTATGGGTATTTATCTTTTCTGGGGATTGTGTTATATAACATATAGGCACATGTTTGTCTGGCAGGACAAAAAGAAAAAAAGAAGGGTATCTGCTTTTAACTTATGGATAGGATAGGACGATTTTCTTTTAAAAAGGAGTCAATCGCAGATACCACCAATACTATAATGATTATTCATACTATTTAAATCCTTTCATCAACCAGGA
This sequence comes from Candidatus Methanoperedens sp., assembly GCA_049299995.1. Lineage (GTDB taxonomy): Archaea > Halobacteriota > Methanosarcinia > Methanosarcinales > Methanoperedenaceae > Methanoperedens. The sequence goes on along the minus strand of JBAQYK010000155.1, from coordinate 1,138 downwards.
TATCTGCCAGCTTTGCCAGTTCCTGTGGAGGAATAGTTTCAGCCCTCCTGTCAATCAGTTCAGCAGGGAGTTTCCTTATTGCAATGCCAATATCCCTGATTCCGAGAGCTGCGGCATTATTTATTATGGCATTTCGAAGCTTCTTTCTTCTCTGTGAGAAGGCGGCTTTGATAAAACTCATGAAAAAATGCCCATCTTTTACATCATACAGCGGTGGTCGCGGCGCAAGCCTGACTATTGCGGAGCTGATCTCGGGGGGGGAACTGAATGCGCTCCTTGGCACCACCTCCAGTATTTCAGCATCAGCATAATACTGCACTGCTATCGAAAGCCTTCCGTAGTCTTTACTGTTCGGTAAAGCAACCATTCTCTTTGCAAATTCATACTGGTACATCAGAATCCCGAGTTCAAATTTGTATCGCAGCAGTTTGAAAGTAACAGGAGAGGAAATAGAGTAGGGAAGATTGGCTATTACTTTGTTAAAAGGCGGGAAATCTATTTTAAGAGCATCCCCTATAATAATATCAATGTTTTCCTTACTTTCAATAGAAGCGGCAAGCTGGGCATCCACCTCGACTGCTATCACCTTGCCTGCCCTGGCTGCAAGTTTTTCGGTCAGGTTGCCGTAACCAGCGCCGATTTCAAGTACAGTATCTGTTTTATTTAATCTACCGTATTGGATTATCCTGTTGAGAACCTGTTCATCAACTAAAAAATGCTGGTCTTTCTTATACCATTTTGTCATCTTTTAGGCGGCATCGGGGTTGTGAAGATTCGGTACTTTATGTTTTCATCTTTCAATTCGTCCATAACCCTGTGAGCTATCAGTTTCTCAGGCGAATGAAGACCTTTCACCCGCTCAACAAGGGATTTAAAGCTTGCAAATACTCCCTTCTTTTTTTCTTCAATTATTCCCCACATGAGTTTTTTCCCTATCCCCGGCAGTAATTCAAGCATGTGCAAGCGTGTTGTTATTGGGTAGGCTTCATTAAAGAACGTTAAAAACCGGCTTTCATTTGCAAGCACTATTTTCTCTATCATGACAGGGAGTTCCATCTGTGCGCCATGGGAAAGTTCATTAAATGTAATGCGTCTCCTGACATGGTCAATTACAGGACGATCGCCGTCGCCTATATAT
>JBAQYK010000154.1:0-8608 GCA_049299995.1 Candidatus Methanoperedens sp. | reverse complement strand
AAAATATACTCTCGTTCCCCCCAATAATCAATGGCGAGCTCACGCGGGTGACGGAAGATACCACTGACCTTTTTATTGAAGTTACAGGTCTTGATACGAGCGTTTCAGTTGCGCTAAACATCGTGGTTGCGTCGCTTGCTGAGCGCGGAGGAAGGATAGAATCCGTTACCATTGACGGGAAGTCGCAGACACCGCATCTTGCGCCCGCTATCATGAAACTTGAAAATAGCGAGGTAAGAGAGCTGCTTGGATTCGATATAACAGATGAAGAAATCATATCATGCCTTCAAAAAATGAGGTACGGCGCAAGAACTTCGGGTAAGACGATTGAAGTATCAGTTCCTGCTTACCGCTCCGACATCCTGCACAACTGTGACCTCATAGAGGATATCGGTATTGGCTACGGTTTTGATAAAATTAAACCTGAATTGCCTTCAACTTCCACAACAGGAAAATCCCATCCCATTTCAAAGCTTCGGGACTCAATCCATGAAATAATGACAGGACTTGGTTATTTTGAGGTAATGCCTTTCACCCTCACAAGCGAGAAGGTTCAATTCGATATGATGCGCCGGGAAAAAGCCGAAGGAATCACCCACATCCTTTATCCGATAAGCGAAGACCATACAATTGTGCGCCCCACGATATTGCCCAACCTGCTTGAAATCCTGTCAATAAACAAGCACCGCGAACTCCCGCAACGGATATTCGAAGCCGGAGAGGTTGTAATGGAATGCAGGACGCAGCAGCGTCTTGGCGCCGCAGCCATCCATCCGCAGGCTAATTTTACCGAGATACAGGCTGTGGTGGATGCCGTTTTGAGAGAACGGCGCATTGAATATAAGGTAGCTGAGTCAAATGACCCGGCGTTCATCGAAGGAAGGCGCGCCGATATCATAATCAATGGTGAGAAATCGGGAGTATTTGGAGAAATCTACCCCGGGATTATCTCGAATTTCGGGCTTGAGCATCCCATCATAGGGTTTGAATTAGAATTATAGAAATCCTGTACGGGTAATAATCCCGGCATCCAGCATGCTCAAATAATGGATTATCGGGGGATAAAATAAAAACAATAAATGCTTATAATAAAAAGTTCTAATTAATCATCAATGGTATCTGAGATCAGATTATACCTATTATTATTCCTGATGTCAATTCCTGTCATCATAAAATCAGGTGACATTTTTACGGAGGGGGCTTCAAAACCCGCAAAAAGGCGCGTTGGGAATAATTCCAAAGAGCATATTTGACAATGGGGATTAACATGTATTACAAACAGGATATTGAATCCATTTATAAATCACTGGAAACATCGATTAACGGCATTACTTCCACGGAAGCAGAAAAACGGCTTGCCCAATACGGTCCAAATGAACTCCTTGACGAAGTTAAAATATCCCGTTTGAAGTTATTGCTTTCGCAATTTAAGAGTTTTTTAATAATAATCCTGCTGTTCGCGGTAGTGGTATCAGCTTTACTCGGAGAAATCATAGATGCCGTTATAATACTGATGATTGTCATACTTTCAGGGATTTTGGGTTTTTTCCAGGAATACCGTGCTGAAAAAGCCATAGAAGCCCTGAAGCGCATGGCAGCTCCGACTGCACGGGTCATCAGGAGCGGCGTGCAAACAGATATACAATCAAGAGACCTTGTGCCGGGAGACATAATCATATTGCAGTCGGGGGACATAATACCCGCAGATTCCCGATTGATAGAGGCAATTAATCTGAAGATGGATGAGGCATCCCTGACCGGAGAATCATTTTCAGTAGAGAAAAATATTGAAACGATAGCTGAAGATGTCCAGGTAGCAGAGATAAAAAATATGGTGTACCTGGGCACCTCTGTCTCATACGGTAAAGGCACAGCTATCGTAACTGCAACAGGCATGCAAACAGAACTTGGCAACGTTGCGGGGATGCTGAAGAAAATCGAACGGGGCCGTACCCCTCTTCAGGAAAATCTTGACCAGCTGGGGAGATGGATAGGAGTTATTACTTTAATAGTGGTGGCAGGAGTTTCGATTCTTGGGGTTATCAGCGGATTTGGCCTGGTTGACATGTTCGTATGGGGTGTGGCGCTGGCAGTAGCCGCTGTCCCTGAAGCCCTTCCTGCCGTAGTTACTGTCTGTCTTGGTCTCGGCGTTCGAAGAATGGTAAAGCGCCATGCTCTTGTCAGGAAACTTCCCTCTGTTGAAACACTGGGCTCAACAACTGTAATATGCTCTGATAAAACAGGAACCCTGACCCAGGATGAAATGACAGTTACAAAGGTGTATGTTAATGGGACAACGTTTGATGTCACAGGCGCTGGTTACGAACCAACGGGGGAATTTCTCAACAGTTCCCGGAAAGTTGAACAGGACAACGATAAGCACCTAAGGATGCTGCTTTTGATAAGCGCATTATGCAACGACTCTTTGCTTACGAATGAGGATGGAAAATGGCGGATCAAAGGCGACCCGACTGAAGGCGCCCTTGTCGTGGCTGCTGCTAAAGGCGGCATACATCAGGTAGAAATGGAAAAAACATATCAACGAATACACGAGATTCCTTTCTCCTCTGAGAGAAAGCGGATGACAACAGTCCATTTAACCCCGTCGGGACGGTATGCTTACTCTAAAGGCGCTCCTGAAGTTATTTTGGATTCATGCACCTGTGTTTACCGGGATAAACAGGAGATTGACTTAGGCAGCGATGAACGGGGAGAAATCCTGAAAGTTGTTCATTCTATGGCAGGCAACGCCCTGCGGGTCATGGCTGTTGCATACAAACCTGTTCCGAAAGACAGTAATTCTTTCCAGGAATCCGAATCCGAAATGGTATTTGTCGGGCTTGCAGGAATGATTGACCCGCCGCGCGAAGAGGTAAAAGACGCTATCAAAACCTGTACCCGGGCAGGTATCAAGACCGTAATGGTTACGGGCGACCATCAATTGACGGGTTCAGCCGTGGCGAAGGAACTGGGGCTTTTCAAGGATGGCGATATAGTGCTTACCGGCGCCGAACTGGACAGAATTACTGATGAATATCTTGAAAGCATAGTTGAAAACGTCTCGGTTTATGCAAGGGTTTCCCCTGCCCATAAGATGCGGGTAATAGATGCTTTGAAAGCGAAGGGGCATGTTGTAGCCATGACGGGCGATGGCGTTAACGATGCGCCTGCGCTTAAGAAAGCCGATATTGGCATAGCAATGGGTATCACAGGAACCGATGTCTGCAAGGAAGCATCGGATATGATTCTGACCGACGATAATTTTGCTTCAATTGTGGCTGCCATCGAAGAGGGGAGGAACATATTTAAAAACATAAGAAATTTTGTTCTCTATGGTTTGACGTGCCATATAGGTGAGGTCTTAACTGTGCTTATTGCCATGCTTGCATGGAAAGCGCTGCCGTTAATTGCAGTCCAGATACTCTGGATCAATCTGATAACGGATGGGCTTCCTCCTATGGCGCTGTCGGTTGAACAACCTGATAAAAAGCTAATGCACCAGCCGCCGCGAACGTCAGGAGAAGGCATAATCACAAGACGTATGCTATTATATGGAATGGGTGTCGGACTTTTAATCGCCATACAGGCTCTTGTACTTTTCAGGTGGACACTGGATAACAGCGACCTGATTAAAGCCCAGACAATGGTATTTACGTTGATTGTGTTCTCTTTGATGTTCAATGCGTTCAACTGGCGTTCCGACCATATGTCGGTATTCAGCCTTGGCTTATTTTCGAACAAATCACTAACATTAGCTGTAGTGAGCACTATTTTATTACAGCTTGCGGTAATCTACTCGCCATTTATGAACGGGCTTTTCAACACTGTTCCACTGGGACTTGCCGACTTGTTGCTCATTGCGGCATTGGGTTCCACAACACTCATTATTGTTGAGGTTGTGAAATTCATCGAATCAAGGAAGCATTCAGGTGGGAGAATGACCTGATGCTTCGAATTGTTTCAAGATTTCATTACATGCCCTTTTTCTTCTTCAGATAATATCCCGCTACAACTGCCACAATAACTACCAAAACGCCCAGGAGTGCCAGGGGGAAAGTCGAACGGGTTTCCGGATTTACGGTAATCGGGACTGTCCGCCTGAAAATAACTACGTTATTTTTTTCATCAATCCCGCGCAATTCCACATCCAAGAGGTACTTCTTTGCGGCTGCGTTATTATCGACTGTCACTTTCAATACCGCATCCCCGTTTTCACCAGGTTCAAGCTTTCCAACGAAATCTGATTTTTCATTGAATTCAAAGGGCTGGGATGCATCTTTGAATACCCGTAATGAAACGGATTCAGCTTTTTCATTGCCAGTGTTGCCGACTTTTATCCTGAATTCGGCTTTGTCCCCCGGTATTAATTTTTCAGGAGTGGTTGTTACCGATTCCACTATAAGATAAGGCGCCGGCTTTATCGGGATATTGAGGGTGAGGTTTTTCATCCTGTACGTATTTGCCTCGTCATTTTCATCCTTATACGTAATCTCAAGTTTTGCGCTGTAATCTCCTTCCCTTAAGTTCTCATCCGTGTCTACATAAAAATATGCTGTTTTACTGCCGCCCATTTCAATTATACCAAGACTGTCCTCATCGGAATAACTGTATGTCGGTTTGAATCCCGCTGGCACCATGAGTTTAACCTTAACACTCTCAGCATTGCCTTTTCCGATATTGTCAATATTCACTGACAGTTTTGCTTCCTTTGTATCGGCTATCAATTTTTCAGGAGATGTGACAAGCGCCCCGACTACGAAATCAGCCCGCTTCGGGTCGATGTAAACCGGGAAATCTTTCTTTGTCCAGCCCTCTCCCGTATACCAGTTCAGAGTGACATTATAGGTTCCTTTGATTGCATTATCGGCTACCCTGAGTTTGTAGTGAAGCACATAGAAAACCTTGTTTTCGTTTGTCCCGGCGGATGCGCCTAAATCTTTATCCGGTGAATCCCCGGCTTCGAATAAAAACGGGTATTCCGCATCAAGATGGAACTTTAAATTATCTACTGAACTTGACAGGGTGTTTACAACCTGCCATCTCAGTTCCACATCTTTCCCGGCATCTGCAGGGTCGGGGTCCTGGCTCATGAAATTTGCCTGTATCCTGTTTCCCTGTACTCCCGTCAGCGGGGCGCCAAGAGCCGAATTGGAAACTAAAAGTAAAAAACCCAAAACTATACCCAGTGCTGCAATCTGTTTCAATAATCCGTTCTTCATATTCTTACCTCAAATCTGTTCATTATTTTTTTATATGTATCTTTTATATTCATACTATCAATTATAATTATAATAGCCGGGACAACGGTTATGGCGGCTGCCATGCTTGCAGCGACCCCGTAGCTCATTATTGTCCCCATATCTCCAAGGAAGGTCAATTTCCCAAGAGACATCGCCTGGAATCCTATCAGGGCAGCCAGCGTTGTTGTGGACATAGGGATTATTACATTGTTCAGGGTCACTGCCATTGCTTCTTTGGGAGAAAGTTGAAGTTGCGGGTGATGCTCCTTCAATGTTGACAGGTTTTGAAGTTCAAACCTGTACCTCGTGACAACCTGGATCCCGAAGTCTATGCCTATGCCCATTATCATAGATAGAACGCCGGATGTCTGGGAGCTCAATCCCATTCCGATTAGCCCGACATAGCCCATTGCCCAGAGCGTCCCGAAAATTATCGTGGTCATGGGCGTTAATCCGTATTTGATGGAACGGAAAAGAACAAGTATTATTATCAGGATCCCGATAAGGGAATACAGCGACGTCTTTGCCATATCCGGCCCTATGCTTTTTTCCATGACCGTACTTTCCATGGCGTTGCCGCCAAGAGCTACCGTAACTCCTGGCGGCTTTGGGACTTCCATGATTATCTTGTTAAGCTCGACTTCAAGCTCTTTCAGATCGGCGTCATCGGTTGTCTGGATTTTAACCAGGGCGAGCGTATAATCCTTGCTGACATAACTCCCAAGAAGCCCGTTCTTATCTGTAAGTGCTGAAATCTCTCTTACAGACTGCGGCAGCCGCCCGTTATTAATTGTTTTCAAAACTGAAGCCGCACTTGAGACATCAATCACGTTATCCGTATGCTGCGCCAGCTCCGAAAGCTGGTCCATATACCGTATGACCTCAGGGTCGCGAATGTCCCGCGTCTCGTCAGAACCTTTATATCCAGGATCGATTTCAATTGCGAAGAATACTGCATTGGTGCTTCCGAACTCGTTTTCAATGCTGTTCAGGGTACTTATGGATTCAACATCCTTGGGAAGCATTGATTTTATATCTGATTTCTTTGTTTCGATAGTGCCTGCCATCTGGATGGCAAAAACTGAAATGACTAACATTATTACCAGCACTGTAATCGGATGGGTGGTGACAAAAGATGAATATTTTTCAAGCAGTTTTTTGATCATTTTTTACCTCCCCCTCTGGACATGTTCTTCTTTTTTTGCTGTAAGTTTCGCAAGTTTCCTATGGGTATTCCAGTACTCAAAATCCTCTTCAAGCAGTATGAACACGGGATTGACAATGAGCGCTGCGAGAAGGCAATAAGCTATACCCAGCGCCAGCGTCTGTCCAAGGTGCTGTATAAGCGGGACTGATGCGAATGACAGCACACCGAAACCCACAATCGTTGTCGTCCCTGACCCGATGACGGCTGTGCCTATTGAATATATTGTGGTCTTCATCGAATCAAGCTGGCTATAATTTTTAACCCTTTCTTCATTGTACCTGCTTAGCACGAATACGCCGTATTCCACACCCAGACCCAGAAGCATTGAGCTAAGAGCCACAGTGGCAACCGATAGGGGGATGCCCAGCCACCCAAGGGTTCCCATTGTCCAGATTAATCCTATAGACAGTGGGGCGAATATCAAAAATGCCTGTGTATATGAACGCTGCATGACGAAAAGAAGGAGCAAAATGATGATTGCGGCAACCGCAAGAGTAAAAACAGCATCCCTTTTGAGTAAATCAAAAATAGTCATCCTGAGAATGGGCTGCCCTGTTACGCCGAACTTTACTCCCGGAGGCTTCGGGGTGTAATCGATACGCTTCTGTGCAAGTTTATTGAAATTCTGTATCTGGTCTTCTCCCGATCCTATATCCGCCGCAACATACATGAGCACCATTTTATAATTCCGGCTGAAAAATGCATCCGCCGCGGAGGTATTGCGCAGGGTTTGCGTTATCTCCTCATCCGAATATGCATTCTTGCCCCTGAAAAAACTTGCAGGAGATGTTACACTTGTAACTGTCGTTTCGCCCCTGAGTTCCCTATCAAGGAAAATCAATGATTGTATCACCCTCGGATCGCGAATATCCCTTACAGCTTCTTTTGAATCCACCGAATCATCAATTTGCACGGCAATGACTACAGTATCCTCGCCCCCGAATTTACCCGATATCTTGTCATTAAGTTTAAAAATGGGAAGTTCCTTGGGCATCTCTTTCCTGAAATCCGAGTTAATGGTCAAATCCTTAAGCCCGATTCCCAGAATAACAGTAGCAATTATAACTATAACCGCGAGTAGTTTTGTATGCTTTTTCTGTATTTCAGCTAGGTTCATCAAATACGTTTCAAGAAAGGTTGCCATCTGTTCTCCGTTTGCTTCCCTGTTTATTCATGCAGGTATTAAAATGTTGCGTTTTTAAACAACTTTAGAGTTGTTTAATTCAAAAGCTTTAAATATGATTATGGGAAATTATCCCCTGTGATTGATAAACTAAAAAAACTCGGACTTACAGGTTATGAGGCGCAGGCGTATCTCGCATTACTCAAACTCGGGGATGCCGAAGCCGACGAAATAGCAAGCGCTGCCAAGATACCGATGGGAAGGATATACAATGTGCTTTCTAACCTCGAGGAATACCGCTTAATAAGGTCGCAGGGATCTCGACCGCGTATATACGCATGTGCTGAACCTGCGGCGGCAATGGAGAGGATGCTGGAAAATAAGCATGAAGAACTGAAACAGGCGGCTTTCGATTTGGAGACACTGTCAGCCGAGCTTACGTCCGAACTTTCAGGCGTCAGGGGAGAACAGCATGCCAGGAGCTTCTGGACAGTGGCTATCGGGGATGAATCGCATGAGCTGGCTGGAGAATGCATATCGGCTGCGAAAAAAGAAGTGCTGTTCTTTATGCCGTCGCGCATGACTTCGGAGCGGATAAAAAACAAGGTGATAAAAGGGCTGTATTCGGGAATTATAAAAGGGCTCCTTGATAACCTTGATAAGGGAGTGGAGGTTAGAGCAATTCTCAGCAGGGATGTGGATTTCAGCGAACTTGAGGAGCATCCTGCGATTAAAAAAATGCTCATGCACATGGGAAACAGGTTCGAGTGCAGGCTGGCTGAGATACCGGCTACGCCTTTTGATATAATCGATGAGGAAAATGTACTGCTGAAGATGCAGAACCCGATAAACCCGGAAGAGCTTTTTGCAGTGGTTAATGTCAGGGATACAAAGCTTGCCGTAGAGCTTCGCAAAAAATTCTTCACTATATGGGATAAAGCCGAAGCGTACTCTGGAAAAACCGGGAACTGCTGCGATTAAAGGCACTTTTCTGATTCAGGTTTAAGCGATGTAGCTTGTGCTTCCCCTGTCAAAGCC
>JBAQYK010000153.1:0-13837 GCA_049299995.1 Candidatus Methanoperedens sp. | reverse complement strand
TTATGCAGTATATGGTCTCTCAATAAAAAATAATGGCTCAGATCCATTATATTTTAAAATGAACCGACTGCATCTGCATGAAGGTGACCGGATATTCAATACTACGACCCTTGAACCCTATGGCGGTTCAAGTCTAATAGAAGTATTGTATGACCTCGAAAACGAAAATAAATTACAGGATACAACCTTGCTGCCGGGTCAAAGTTTAAATGGAATAGCGGCTTTTCGCGTTAATTCCCTGTATAATAAATCATTTTTATTGAAGTACGATACAACAACTGTAACCTCAGCATCTTTTGAAAAAAGCCTTGAAGCCCTCGCAGCAGCAGAACATTTCAATTACTCGATAGCGTTAGGTCTACCTCCATACAGCAATTGTCACGAGCGGGGTGGAACTAATGGTTCTTATGAACCGATATTTGATGACTATTGTGATACCTGGGCGAACTGGGTTAATAAAAGTATTTTCGAAACCTATCAAAAGTCTGACGTGGAGCGATTGCGAAAATCGCCGCCAGATAATATACCCCGGACAGAGATGGTCTATGCATTAAGGGTGATACCTGAGAGAAATATAACAATGTTTCCCGTAACAACACAGGAATTTTCCACAAGTCTAATTGTTATGGATGATACAGGAGAGGAAATCATCAATACATCCAGAATTACAGGAGTGGCAGTCCTGCGCGATCAGACATATACATTATTTGAACCCAGATGGAAACTGATAATGCCTCAAATGAATTTTTCCAATTCCTCTGTAGTGCGGATTTCTTTTTCAGGATTATATTTTAATTCTGGTAGATTGAGCATTAATAATCAGGATGTCATACTCGATGATAAATTGAATACAATCGTAGTAAGAAATTATCCCCTTCAATTTTTAAGCTGATCAGAATGTATCAGTTCAGCTTTATGGAAACAGATTTCAAGGAGTATATGAAAAAATACAACAGCATAGCAATTGCATTGCTGGTTCTGAGCGTTCTCGTAAGCTTAGCCGGAACCGCCCTTGCAGAATCGAGTGAACCGTTCCCGTATGAGGAATGGAACAGGACATTCAGAAGTGCAGGTAATGCCTCCGCCTCCTCAGTCCAGCTGACCGCAGACGGAGGATATCTCATTTCGGGCTCAATCTGCTCTTCGTATGAGCCGTGGCCATGCAGTCCATGGCTTCTCAAGACGGATGCAGATGGTAACGAACAATGGAACAAAATCTTCCCGGGTGATTACGGAGCTCGCTCTATCCTTCAGACCAGAGATGGAGGATATATTTTTGCGGACAGGTCGCTCGTAAAAGTCGATGTAAACGGCAGCGAGCAGTGGGCTAAGACAATTGGCGGAACCATCTATTCTGTTCAGGGAACTTCGGATGGCGGATATATCGGCGCCGGAATAATTCCGGAAGAGCCGGGAAGCGACCATCCCAATGGCTGGCTCATCAAGATATATTCAAACGGCGATGAGCAGTGGAACAGGACATTCCGGGGAATGGGCTTTTGCATGATAGAATCGGTTCAGCAGACAGGAGATGGAGGATATGTACTTGCAGGTTATAGAACAGGTCGTGAAGAAATGGGTGGTTCCTGGCTCATCAAAACGGATGCAGATGGCAACGAGTTGTGGAACAGAACGTTCGGGCCGTGGAACAGGACTTTCGGAGGTCGTGGGGAATGGGCTAACTCTGTCCAGCAGACCACAGATGGAGGCTATATACTGGCGGGCCGCGGTTTCCTGCTAATTAAGACTGATGCAAACGGGAATATGCAGTGGGGCAAAAACAAGAAATTCAAAGGAAAAGAAACTGCTGATGCTCATTCTGCCCGGCAGACCCCGGATGGAGGGTATATCGTAGCCGGAGATGCATATTCAGAAGGGGGCTTCATCAATAAGGATAACTGGCTCATAAAGGTAGATGAAAACGGCAATGAGCAATGGAATATGACGTTCATGGGAGCGCAGAATGGGGGGGCTTCTTTACAGCAAATAAAAGACGGAAGCTATATCATTGCAGGTACAACCTTCTCCAACGCTGGTGGAAGTTATGTATGGCTGAGAAAAGTTGGCGAAGAACAAACCGGAACTGCAAAAACTCAAGATGCGAGCCCAACTGAAACGCCAATCGCAGCACCAACCCAAACTCTGACCGCAATTTCAAATGAAACACAAACGGTAAGCTCTGCCGAAAAGGCTGCCGGGTTTGAGGCAGCTCTGGCAATAGCAATACTTTTGGCGGTATATATAGCCGGACGGAAGAAAGGTGTGAGTAATCAATTATGAATGATGGTGGAAAAATGAATAAAAACAGTGTATATCCATGGGCTGGTGCAGTAATCGGTATTGCCATTGGTTTTGCGGTGGTATCGATGATGAGAAATAGGCAGGGATTTCTATTTAATGAGACTCTTCTTAATATGGTAATAATTGGCACTGGTGTTGGCGCCAGTGTCGGCGCATTTTTAAGCGCGGTTGGCGGGTTTGCTGTCATTCCACCTTATATAAGTCTCATTTTTATTATACCAGCATTTTTAATACTCGGCTATCATGCTGGGATGATTATTGCAAACAACAAATTCCGACTCCATTCGGACACAGCACCCGGAGTACGATGAAATTGTCCCATCGTAAGCCTAATATCACATCTCTGAGTATAGATATTCATGAAATACCCACCAACCAATCTCATCCAGGCTGTCGGTCTTGCAGATGCATGGGCGCAGGCAGTGAATTTTGTCATGAAACACGGCATGGAAATAAAAACTGAATACGGTCCAATGTCAAAGGATATATGCTCGGTCATAGAAATCCGTGAGCCGTATGCAGAGCCAATGCTGCACCCCCAGTTCCCGACAAAAGAATTGCATGTAAAAGAGTATCTCAGGCAGTGGGAACGTGATTATGACTGGAAAAAACAGGGTTTTGAGTACAATTACATGGACAGGCTGATAAACTATCCATCGCGAAACCGGGACGTCGACCAGTTAAAAGCGATAAAAGAATTGCTGCCGCAGGGCGTCTCACGCAGGCGGCAGGCGATTACATGGATACCCGAGCGCGACCTTTTCGTGAAAGAAGACCAGCCATGTTTGCAGAGGCTGTGGGTTCGGGATATTGGCGATGGGAATGCCGAGATGCACTGCATGTGGCGCTCGCGGGATTTATTCGCGGCGTGGAACAGCAATATGGTGGGACTTTTGACGATGATAAAACGCGAGGTGCTTGAGCCTAATAATTTAAAACTAATTAAAGTGGTGGATTTCTGCAATTCGATGCACATCTATGAAGCTGACTGGGAAGCAGCCTCAAAAGTGAAACCGCTTCCGAAAAGCCCGCAGATGATGCGGTATTAATACTGCGTTCACCCAACTGTTTACTACGTTCTCGTGCTCTCATAAGTGGCATGTTTTTTCCTGACCACAGGCACGAACTCCCAGCCGCTTTCCTCTATTGTCTTCACAATAGGGTCTCGAACCCTGTTCACATCGAATTTGTATTCATAGACCTTGCCGAGCGTCCCGTCTTCCTTTATCCCGTACTGCACTTCCCATGACTTCTGGAAAAGAATCCTGCCCCTGAAAAAAGCTTTCTCAAATGCCACACCTGGCTTTAGTGCGCCGTCTGCCCCGGCATACCAGCGCACGCTTCCCGTTTCCTCGCAGTAGCGCGCAGCTTTGCGGGACTCATCCAGCAGGAGATAAGCGCGGTACGTTTTGCTCAACCGTTCTTTGGAAAATATGGCATACCACGTTGCATCTACTATTTTCCATTCTACAAATAAATCGGTTTCTTGTGCTGGCTTTATCTGGTACGGCAGCTCGGGCGAGTTAAGAGCGAGAAGCTTTTGTTTCAGCTTCTCTTTGCTCATCGGCAGGATGGTAAACTTTTTCTTACCTCCGAGATACTCGAAATAACCCAGAGCGTAAATAATTGCGGCGATGCCCATAAGCGCGCCAAATAAACCTGCTGCGAGTCCAAGAATTGCCACAAACTCAATCATATCATGCTCATTCAATTGTAAACGACAATTACCTTATTATTACAGGTATTTCAATGCTCTTCAGTACATCGCTCTTTGCAAAACCTCTCTCCAGGCTTCGCTCGTATATCATTGTTATATTCGTATTGCCGGCTTTTAGCGCTTTGAATTTATACACGCGGGGAACCTGGTTACCTGGAGCAGTATTCCATGTTAACTCAGATTCATACCCCATAAATTCCAGCATCGTAGTGTCCTGCTTCACAGTCCAGTCATAGCCAGTCGAAGGGTTAGACATGTTATTTAAGATTTTCTACAGCCAATTTTATAAACATCAAAAGCATCAGCTAATTGTGATTGCCCCCCGCCCTAAAGAGAGCACGCAAAAGCGAACGTGCGCCTATCCGCGAGAACTTTGAAATGTTTTTGCGCGCGTGTCAACTGCTGAATCTGCTTCGATTGCGCCGCCACAAACAAACTGCCCATAGGGGTGCGGGAGATTGGGCGCAGTCATGCGCTCAGGCAAGGATGATCAACCACGGAGGGCACAGAGAGCACAGAGTTGTATAAAAGTTCTCTGTGTCCTCTGCGAACTCTGTGGTTTTTCAATTTTGATGTGAGGCGGTTGCATCGGTTTCTATCGGCGCGCCGAACAGTTAAAAATATTTAACTATGAGTTCGTACGAGTTGAGTTCGCGGTTAATTTTTGATTCAGTCCCCATTCTTCAAATCAACAATATCCTCAGAATGAACAGGCATAAACCATTTCTGCGCTATGAATGTGGGGATTACCGCGCTTGCAATAACCACTCCAACCAAAACAGAGTACTGCACCTGGTCTATAAGCCCCGAATTAAAGCCAAAAACACTCGCTATCGTTCCAAAAGTCAATCCTGTACTCATCAAAAGCGTAGTGTACATACTTCCATTGGGAATATATTTTCTTGCAAGAAAGTAAACCCCAAGAAACTTGGCTGCTATTTTGAGAGCAAAAAGGATGACAAAAAGCCCAAGTGCGGATAAAATCAAAGGAAATGAAACCTTCAAGCCCCCGACAATGAAAAATATGGGAGTGATAACCGCGTAAGCAACTGTTCTCAACCTGTTTCTTAACTCTTTTGTCTCAGAGGTCTCGATAAAATGTTTTGACATTAATAGCCCCAATACGAAGGCAGGGAGTACTGCCTGCCCCTGTCCCAGATTTGCAAAGTACATGAAAATAAACAACAGCAGGAAGATATATTTTATTTCAGGCTCAATCACTTTGTTCTTCAATTTCGGATTATGGAAAACGTAATGAGAAAAATTTCCTGCAAAGTAAATCACACATAAAGAAACTAAAATAAAAAGGACTGTATAAGACGTAGGCTTGACAAATAATATGCTTAATGCAATCGCCGTTCCCATATCTGTTATAAAAGTAGACGCCATGATTAATTTACCAATCTCTGTTTTTGATAACCCTGTTTCCACGAGAACCGAATAAACAACAGCAAGAGATGTTGTGGACAGTGCAGTCCCTGCAATCAGGGATGCCTGGAAATTCCAGCCCGCTGAGTAATAAGTATAAAGGAAAACAACGACAAAAGGCAGTAAAAAAGAGAATGTACCTATAAGAAAACTCTCCTTAAATTTGTCTTTCATTAACTTCGTATCGATTTCAGTCCCTGCAAGGAATGTCAGGAGAATCCCGCCAAAACTTGCTAAATACAGCATCCAGTCATCCGGTTGAACCCCGAAATTCCCGGCAATCGCGCCAAGGAGAATTTCAATTATCGCTACGGACAGACCAAACCTTAAAGAAATTAAACTTGAAATGAAAACCAGTATACCTGCAATCGCTATTATGTCCGCTCTCATATCCTGTCTCCTTTTAAATATTACATTGATTGGTAGGAGTTATCAGCCATCAAGCGGTTAAAGGCGAACTCCATCGCCTGTTTCTGTGAAACAACCGCTTTAAATGTATCAGAGGTAATTAAGCTTTTCAGTTGAGGTTGGAGACTTTATAATTTTTTCTAGAATAAGGAATCGATGCATAATTCGTCAACCACAGAGTACACAGAGAGCACAGGGCGGTGCCGCTTTTCTATGTGTCCTCTGTGCTCTCTGTGGTTTTTCAAACCAGAAAATAATAAAAAGTATCTGAGGTTGAGGTAATATTTTCAGTAATCTTTTAATCTTATGCGAACCTTGTAATGCGCGGTGATATTTATTCAGAAGTATTCATTTAAACGAGGTTTTTCACCGGATACCGGCAGGATACGCAGCGTGCTTGAAAAGAATTTTACCGCCCAGATAAAAGATGATAATGGTAAGTTCGCAATAAGTTACGGCGCTTTTAAACAGTTAACAGTGTGGCTTGATGAAAAAATGCTGTGCGTGGACACGGAATCCAACAAAGATGTTAAGGATGATGTTTTTCTCGATACCAATAAGCGCTACCGTGTCTTTCTTGAAGAGGCAACTGGTTTTACTGCCAAAGAAAGACTTAAAAAAGCAAAAAAAGAAGTGCAGGGAGACTGAATTTGTGGGATGTCCTTAAAAGACCCGATATTCCCGCCTGCCTCCGCATCTGCGCCGGCACGGACGGCTCGGTCACGCAGCTTCTTGAGATGCTGACAGGGAAAACGGTAGATGTCAAAACTCTTGAGCAGGGTGTAATAAAGGCAGCGCCTGATATTGCAAAGCTTCTTGATATCGAAGCCGGGGACGAAGTTAACAGCCGCCTTGTGACATTGAACGCGGGCGGGACGGTTTATGCGCTGGCAAAATCCCTGGCGCCTTTAAAAAGAATGCCGCAGCCTGTAAGGGACGACCTCATGAAAGCCGATATCCCGATAGGCAAGATTCTGCGGGAGCATAAGCTTGAAACGCGGCGGGATATAATTAATATGGAAATTGTGCAGAGGGATTTTTTTGGAGATGTTCCCGTGCTTTCAAGGGAGTACAGGATAATCTATGAGAATAAGGCGCTGATGTGGATTAACGAGTGTTTTCCTGTGGATGACAGGTGGATTGTATAACCAGTTAAATTTTTATTTTGACCTCATCTATCAGGAACGGAGGGTAGAACACGCCATTTTCAGTGATGAGAGCGGTCACGTTTTCCATAGGCGTGGCATCGAATGCGGGATTGTACACCTCTACATCGAGGGGCGCTATCTGGTAACTTCCAAAAAATCTTAACTCCTCAGGTTTTCTCAGTTCTATCTCTATTTCATCCTCAAGCCTCTCAAAATCAAATGTAGAAACAGGCGCAGCCACATAAAACGGTATTCCGTGCTCTTTTGCAATTACCGAATGGGTATATGTCCCGATTTTATTGAACACGGCATCCTGCGTAATCCTGTCAGCCCCGACAATGACTTTATCAACCATTCCTTTTCGCATTACCGTGCCGGACATGCTGTCCGTAATAAGTGTCACCGGGATTTTGTCTTCCATCAATTCCCATGCAGTAATCCTGCTCCCCTGGTTTAACGGGCGCGTCTCGCACGAAATGACCCTGATGTTTTTTCCCTGCGCGCGGGCTGAACGGATAACGCCCAGAGCCGTACCCCAGTCCACACACGCCAGTCTCCCTGCATTGCAATGTGTCATCACGGTATCGCCGTCCTCAAGCAGCGCTGCGCCATTTTCGCCAAGCTTCATATTCTTCTCCACATCCTCATCAGCGATTGCTTTTGCTTCATCCAGGGCGAACATCCGTGCTTCCTTTGTATTCCGCGCATCTTCCACTGCCCTGATAACGCGATTCACGCCCCATGAAAGGTTTACTGCCGTGGGTCTTGTTGCTGAAATGGTCTTCCCGGCAGTTTGTATATCCTCCAGTAAATCATCAAGCGAGGAAGCATTGCTCCTGAATGCGCCCAGAGCTACGCCGAACCCTCCCGCTGCCCCAAGAGCCGGAGCGCCCCTCACGCGCAGCGACTTTATGGCTTCGCATAAGGAATCGATAGTATTGCATTCAATAGTTTTGTATTCCGCAGGCAGGAGGGTCTGGTCAATCATTATAATAGTATTGTTTTCATAATCCCAGTCTATCGTTCTCATAGGAGTCGTAATATCAGGCATTATGTATTTAAATATTGCAGTTTAACTAAAACGCATGATTGTGGTAAAGCTCGGCGGCAGCCTGATTCACAGGGCGAAGGAGCTTGTGAATGAAATAATCGAATACGCAAACAAGAGCGGCGAGAGAATCCTGATAGTTCCGGGGGGTTCGATATTTGCTGATACTGTACGAAAGGTAAACACTTCACAGGAAGCCGGTCACTGGATGGCGGTGCTTGCGATGGAGCAGTACGGCTATTTTCTTGGTAATGGAACGGATGCGAAACTTGTTGATAGTCTCAGCTTTGATGAAGGAGTAAGCATCCTTTTGCCTTACAATCTATTGAAGAAAAAAGATGAGCTTCCCCATACATGGGATGTGACTTCAGACACGATTGCAGCATGGGCAGCGTTGCAGCTTAAAGCCAGGTATATTAAAGCCACGGATGTGGATGGGGTATACATTAACGGGATGCTGAAAAAAGAGCTCAAAGCGTCGCAACTCATAGGGAAAGAAACCTGCGTGGATGCCGAGCTTCCGCATTTTCTCATGAGGCATAAAATGAATTGCGAGATTATCAACGGTAACTGCCCTGGAAGATTAACCAGTGCGCTTCGCGGCACCTTTACAGGAACGCTCGTTAAAGGATAAATTTAATAGCATTCGATTCTCTATGAGTGTCCCATAGGAGAATATTATGGCAAGAAAAGAAAAAGCAGAAAAATGTATATCATGCGGAATAAATCTTATAGAGCGCGGTTATGTGCGATTCCCATGTCCCCAGTGCGGGACTGAACTTGGAAGATGTGCGGCATGCAGGCACCAGAGCAATCCTTATAAGTGCCAGGGCTGCGGATTCGAAGGACCGTGAAGAAAATGGGAGAAGTAGCAGCTAAAATAAAAGTCATGCCTTCCGGCATGGATGTTGATTTAAATAAGCTTAAAGAGGATTTAAAAAAAGTAATTCCAGCCGGGGCGCGGTTGCACAGCTTTGCCGAGCAGCCTGTAGCTTTCGGTCTGAAAGCCCTTATAGCTGTGGTGAAAGTGGGCGATGTTGAGGGCGGAACCGAAAAGGTCGAGGAAGCCTTCGGTAAAGTGAAAGGCGTGGAAAGCGTCGCTGTGGAAGAACTTGGCAGGATGTAAGGAACTATTAATTACTGTTTCCTATTTTTTTATAGGGCCTGTAGATCAGGGGTAGATCGTTGCGTTCGCAACGCAAAGGCCGCGGGTTCGAATCCCGCCGGGTCCATACTTTATACATTATGGGTGGGAATTGAATTCAACATTTATAGATAAGCTTTCAAAGAAAATCGGGATGGCTGACCTTCGGGAATATATCGGTATAAGGAAATAAAATGAAAAATATTACAGGTCTTTCTTTTTCTCTTCAAATTCTTCCTTGCTTATCTCTCCCCTTGCATACCTTTTCTTAAGTATATCAAGCGCAGATTCCTCTTTCTTTGCACCGCCTTCCCAGAGATATTTGATGAGCAGGACAAGCCCGATGAGTACAAGGAGCCAGAATATAAACCCAAAAATCAACATCCCATAGCCCATAACACCATAACTGTATCCGTCCATCATTCCGTATTGCATAGTTTGACCTCCACTAAGTAAGAATTGGCTGTAATACTATAAAAAACAGGGAGGTACACCGCCGCCAGGCGGCGCCTCCACGGGGTCTGGGGGCTTGCCCCCGGCGCTTGATGTTGAAAAAAACGGAAAGCAGATTCTATGCCGGAACCTTGAGCTTACCTATGTTCTCTATCTTCATTCCCCTGATTTTCTCATACGCAATCTCAGCCGCCTTCTTTCCCGCAAGAAGCATGCCTCCGAATATCGGTCCCATGCGCGGCGCGCCGTATGTCGAAGTTGCTGACATGCCAGCCACGATTAAGCCGGGGTATATCTCGTGGGTAAGCTCGACTGTCTGTTTCTCTGCTTCATCTACCCAGAGGGAGCCGCAGCCAGGTGGCTCTTCGATATTTAACCTCTTTTGTTGCCAGAGGCGTCTTACCAGGACTGAATCATGCCCTGTTGCGTCAATCACTACTTTTGACCGTATCGCAATCGGGTCCATGCATGTAATGAATTTAGGCATTTGCTGTACCGGATACCACTGGATAACAACGCCTTCGACATGGTCTTCCTTTAATATCAGGTCTTCTACGTTGGTAGAGTTAAGCAATTTCACACCCGCATTACACGCGCTGGCGAGCATCTTTGAGACCATCTCAAAAGAATCGCAGACATATAATCCATCCCCGGCGTCTTTGAGGTTTACGCCGCACTCTTCGAGTATCTCGTTAGCAGGATAACCTACGGTATTCTTTGGCATAAGATAACCGCCCTGCCACATGCCTCCGCCGCCGTAGATGTTCCTCTCTATCATAACGGTCTTAAGACCCTTTTCCGCACAGTATTTTGCTGCTGCAACACCGCAGGGACCTGAGCCGACTATTACAACATCGCTATCAAGAATGTTCTGTGTAAAATCATCCAGGAATTCATTAACTATCGTTTTTGTGACATGTATTTCACTAATATTCGTCATAATTTCACCCTGCTATAATAGGGTTTCTGCTAACTATAAACTTTTCTGAGAATAAACGGAAAAGGTTAAGTAAAAAACTAACATCATTACGGTCATAATAATGGAAAATAAAATAAATATCCTGATAGTAAGCTGCTCCGTTCTCATCTCACTCATAGGGTTGTATTTCGTCTTGAAAATCTGTCTTGTCTGGAATAAAGTGGATAAAACCATATTGAAAGCCAGGGTCTTTCTGGATAACAATTTCCTGACAAAAAACTGGATATTCGTCTTTATGGCAGGCGCTTTTATTACCATACGAAGAGTGGTGCAGCTTCTGGAAATATTAGAGTCGCCCTTAATAAGCACGCCTGTAATAATCATCAGCGATTTAATAGGACTCGCTGTAATAATCCTATTAGTATTACTGGCATACTATTGGTACAGACTGGTTTACTCAACGATTAAGTAGCTCTCAGGCAATCAAAGGATTTATACTCATTAAAACATAATATATAAGTGGTCAAAAATGGAATCTTTTAGTCTATACACAATACTTGCCGGCGGTTCTGTCGTATTTGCACTGATAGGGCTAATCTTTGTAATCAAAATCTGGATAAGATGGAAAGTTATGGATGCGGATGTTATCAAAGCCCGTGTTTTCCTGAATAAAAAGTTCATTGAAAGAAACTGGCTATACGTTTTTCTTGCCGGGGCATCCCTCACAAGTCACCAGTTAATAAAATTCCTGACGTCTGAAAACTACATCACAAGTGTTTGGCTCACCGATTTCTCATATATTGTAGAGTTCCTTGTCCTCATACTCCTTGTTATGCTCGCTTACGAATGGTACATGGTATTGCGCATAAAAAAATAATTCATTTATTAATCACAATAGTAGCGCTTCCCACTTCAAGGACATCTACAGCTTTTCCTTTTAAGAGCCTTTCCTTTTCCACGGTGAAACTTGACGGGTCAAGGGTTATATCCTCACCATCAATGGATAGCGTGACGCTTCCTTGGGATGCCTTGTCCATAAACTCTTTAGGGTCTTCATTCTTAAGAGCTTCAGCAATGGACTTTGCCTTGCTCCTGTACGTCTTGCCAAGAACCTTCATATTGGGTTTGATTTCCGCAGGTACAAGCTCAAAATCAGGTTTTCCAGTGTTGAATTTAATTGCAGAATTAGCCGCGCCTGCAATATCGGATGCATCTGCCAGGGAAGAGTAAATCTCAATATCCTTAAGCGGCGCATTTAAAGCCATGCCGTGTTCGGATTTATATCGCCTGACCGCAGCAGTTATCTCTTTTATCATTTCGCCTGTGGCTTCAGCTTCTGCATCGATAAGTGACTCATTCACCTGCGGCCATGCTTGAAGATGGACACTCTCCTCTTTTATGTGGGAGTATATCTCCTCAGAGAAATAAGGCAAAAATGGCGCAAGAAGGCGTGAAATTGTTTCGATTGTAATATAGAGTGTGTATTGGGCTGCCTGTTTTCCTTCGGCTTCGCCATATAACCTTGATTTTACAAGCTCTATGTAATTATCTGCAAGGATATCCCATGAAAATCCGCGGATTAGTTTGAAGGTCTCGTCAAACTGGTAAGCGTCCATCTTTTCTGTCGTTTCTTTCACAAGCCTGTTCAGCTTGCTCAATAGCCATCTATCAATTGGCTTAAATTCCGCAGGTTTGCCTGAAATATGCGGCATGGAAAAACGTACAATGCTCCACAGTTTCTGAAGGAAGCGCGAGCCTGCGACCACATCCTTCCAGGAAAATATTATGTCCGAACCCGTTGTGCCACCGATTGCTGCCCACTGCCTGAACGCATCTGCGCCGTGCTGTTTTATCACCTCTTCAGGCACTACGAAGTTGTTGCGCGACTTGCTCATCTTGTGCCCGTCCTCGCCAAGCACCATGCCGTTAAGCAGAATTGTGTCCCACGGCTTTGTATCAAGAAGCGCCTTAGCTCGCAGGATAGTGTAAAAAGCCCATGTGCGGATAATGTCATAACCCTGCGGACGAAGCTGCGCCGGCAAAAGTACAGGATGTTCACTGAGCCAGCCTGAAACGTGAAGTGCAGATATGGAGGAATCCATCCATGTGTCAAGCACGTCCTCTTCCCCTTTCCACCCGGTGGAACCGCATTCGCACACTTGCGGCGGTTTTTTCTGGGTCGGGTCAAGCGGCAGCCACTCTTCTTTTGCGACTTTGGTTTTACCGCATTTGGCGCAGTACCAGGCAGGAATCGGCGTTGCGAAAATCCTCTGGCGCGAGATGCACCAGTCCCATTCCATCGTGCCTGTCCAGTTCTCAAGCCGCACTTTCATATAATCAGGAACCCATGCTACCTCGTTTGCAGTATTGAGTATGTCGTCATGGATAATCTTAACAAACCACTGCCTTTCTGAAAGAATTTCTATTGGTGTCTTGCAGCGCCAGCACATGCCAACATTCTGCGGCAGTTCTTCCTGTTTGTAAAGAATTCCCGCCTTTTTCATGTCCTCGATAATCGCTTTCTTGCATTCCCCGGCGCTCATTCCGGCATATTTGCCTGCAAGTTCAGTCATTTTCCCGGTCTTGTCAATAGCTTTCCGCAGGGGGAGGCTGTGTTCGACCCACCATCTCACGTCCTGCTTGTCGCCGAATGTGCATATCATGACAACGCCAGTACCGAAAGAGGGGTCAACATTTTTGTCCGCTATTACTTTGACATTATGACCGAATACAGGCACTTTGACTTCGGTTTTGACATAACTGGCATACCTTTCGTCGTCAGGATTTACTGCAACAGCAACGCAGGCTGCAAGTAACTCGGGTCGCGTGGTGGCAATCTTGAGTTTGTCAAAATTAAGGTAATTAAGGGTAGTGCTTCGTGAATCGTATTCGACCTCGGCAAACGCAATGGCAGTTTCACAGCGCGGGCACCAGTTAACAGGGTGGTTCTGCTGGTATATCATGCCGCTTTCGTACATCTGCACGAACGACCTCTGGGTCTTGCCGTAATAGGCTGGTTCCATTGTAATGTACTCGTTGCTCCAGTCTATGGAGAAACCGAGGCGGCGCAGGCTTTTTCTCATGCGGGTAATGTTGGTTTCGGTAAGTTCCACGCACATGCGGCGAAACTCCTCGCGCGATACCTGGCTTTTGGTGATGCCGTGTTTTTCCTCCACTTTCACCTCGGTGGGGAGACCGTGGCAGTCCCAACCTTCGGGGAACATCACGTTGAAGCCGCGCATTCTCTTATAGCGGGCCACGAAATCTATGT
>JBAQYK010000152.1:0-3238 GCA_049299995.1 Candidatus Methanoperedens sp. | reverse complement strand
AAAACGTATTTGAAAAATATGAATCTGCCAGATACAATTTCTTTAAATGGCGGTTTGAATCCACGTTTGCGAACAAGATTGTCATGGCGCTGGTCTTTGCCTCTTTAACCGGCGTGTTTGCCCAGCTTCGGTTTTATCTTCCATATACGCCTGTGCCTGTAACCGGGCAGGTTTTTGCGGTTCTTCTCTCAGGCGTGATTCTCGGTAAATGGTACGGAGGCTTGAGCCAGGGTTTCTACACAGTCCTTGGCGTACTGGGCGTCCCATGGTTTGCGGATGGAAAAGCAGGCATGGAAATTCTCACGGGCGTTACAGGCGGGTATATTGTTGGATTTATTGCTGCATCCCTGATTATCGGGTGGTTTACTGATATGTATGTCAAATCCAGGAGTTTTGCCGGGATGTTCAGCCTCATGCTTGTCGGGATTGCGGCAGTTTACCTGTTCGGCGCGGTTCATCTGGCATTTGTTCTTGGGGTAAATGCAGAGAAAGCGATTGAACTTGGAGTCATGCCTTTCATAGCTGTTGATTTATATAAGGCATTGATTGTTTCAGCAATAGCAACGGCAGTGGCGCCTAAAGCTGCATACGGGAATGAGGTTGATTCGAGATAATAAAGAAAACGCGCATCATCCATAATTAACCACAGGACGCAGAGAGCACATAGAGATATTGCTTTTCCCTGTGTCCTTTGTGCTCTCCATGGTTTTTTGACCTGTCGCATGATGGTGAATGTACTGGTGTGGGGGAACGCGGGGGATTGAGAGAGAACCGGATAGGGTGGTGCAGTTTGAGAGGTTCGGGTTCGTGAGGATTGATGGCGTTGGCGGGGATGGGGGTGTGGAGGATTTTATTGTGTTTGTTTTAGCGGCAATCGCTGTAAAGCTGTATATCAAAAAGAATCAGAAGTGAACCGGATAAGGTTACCTGTTTCGTTTTTCTGCCCGGCTGGCAGCCCCGCTACCCCGCCCCAGCAGCCTGCATGTCTTGCACACTGCTTCGCTGCTCGGCTCACCGCATTTTTCACATCGTATGACCTGTGAATCCGGAGGGCGCAGCGCCTGCGCGATAGCCTCAAACCCGCCGAGCAGGGAATATTTTGTTCCCGGATGCTTTACCTCGTAATTGTTAACCATCTCGCGTATTTCGTTGCGTAGCGCCTCGCCTGCGTACGGGCATTCGTCCGTGCTCACTGGCAGGTTATTTAAAAATGCATAAAGCGCCACTTCTTTTTCAGGAATGCTCCGGAGTGGTTTTATCCGCAATACCATGCCAGGCTGCATCCTCCCCGTCATCCTTGTCATCCTGTCCACATCCCCGCGCAGGTAATTCATAAGTATTGTCTGCGCCTCGTCATCGAGATTGTGACCTATTGCAAGTTTGGTCGCGCCAAGTCCACGGGCAGCCTTATTCAGTAGGTTTTTCCGCAGCACCCCGCACAATGTACACGCAGCATGTTCTTTTTTCCTGGTAAGCTCATCAAGGCTTGTTCCGAACTCTTCATCAAATGACCTTATCGTATGGCGGATTCCAAGTTTACCTGTCAAATCTACGGCATGAAGAAGCGTATGTTCCCTGTATCCCCGGATACCCTCATCGATTGTGATGGCTGAAAGTTCAATGTCGGGTCTATTCCGGAATATCTTATGCAGGACGTAAAGTAACGCGATGCTGTCCTTTCCACCGCTGAGCGCCACCGCAATCCTTTCGCCCCTTCCCACCATTTTGAATTTGCGGATGTCGCGCTTGATTTTTCTTTCAACGTCCTCGATGAAATGCATTTTACACAGGTGGGCGTTTGAGTATTTCTGGTATATTACGGCGGTTTTGCTGCATCGCTGGCATTTCATGTGTAGATGCGATAATAGCTATGCTTTTATTAATAATCTGCCCAGAACTCAGGTAAAACTTGCAGGTTCAAAAACAAATGAAGCCCCCACAGCAACTGTGGGGTAGCTAAAATCAATACGTTTTAGCCATTATAGCAATGCTTTCAGTCTCTTTTTTACATATCGGGCAAATCCCGGCGCCCCTGCCAAGCTCGCCTTGCGGTATACCGAGTATCCCCGCGCCTACAGCTTCCTCCATCGCAAGCCCGCATTCGCGCTCGCCGCACCACGGGATGCGCGCTATCCCGTCAGGGATTTTATTTTTAACATCCTCTAAGGTATTGCAATCGAATATACGTTCTTTCAATGAGATTTCGGCTTTTTCAAACAGGTTACTGCGAATATCTTCAAATCGCTTTTTGACTTCTTCCACAATATTATCAAGCGGAACTGTTTCCTTGCTTTTGCTGTCCCTCCTGACAATGGTAGCCGCATTGTTTTTCAGGTCGCGCGGACCTATCTCCACCCTTAACGGGACACCTTTCATCTCCCATTTGTAATACTTGGCTCCCGGGCGGTCATCGCTCTCATCAAGAACCACACGCAAGCCTTTTTCTTCCAGCCTGTTTGCAACGTCGCGGCAAGCCTTTGTTATCTCATCGCTCTTCCCGAAAAGGATAGGGATGACCACGACCTGGATGGGCGCAACCTCGGGCGGAAAAACCAGTCCCCTGTCGTCCCCGTGAATGGAAATCAGCGCCGCAATGCTCCTCTCGGATATCCCGTAGCACGTCTGCTGCGCATACACCTGCTCGCCGTTTATGTCCTCATACTTTATGTCAAACGTCTTGGCAAAATTATTCCCGAGATGATGCGCCGTTCCTACCTGCAATGTTTTACTGTCAGGCATCAGTGTGTCCACTGCCATTGTGTAATCGGCTCCGGGGAATTTATCCCATTCAGGGCGTTTTGATACGATGGTTGGAATTGCAAGCCTCCTGTAGAATTCCTGGTAAATGCGCGTTGCTTCCTTTACCTGCCCTGCCGCTTCATCCCATGTGGCATGTACCGTATGGGCTTCCTTGAATGACGTTATCTCACGCAGGCGGATAAGGGGGCGCGTGTGCTTTGTCTCGTACCTGAATGTGTTCACAATCTGGTAAATCTTGATGGGTAAATCGGCATGGGAACGCACCCATACCTTATACATGGGATAAATCGCAGTCTCGCTTGTCGGGCGAAGAGCCAGCTTGACGTCCAGTTCGTTTTTCCCGCCGTGTGTGACCCAGTAAACCTCGTCTTCAAACCCTTTTATATGCTCCGCTTCTTTCATGAACTCTGTTTCCGGAATCAGCAATGGGAAAAGCGCTTCTTTGTGGTCTTTGTCAAGCAGTTCCCTGATGATAGCG
>JBAQYK010000151.1:0-1654 GCA_049299995.1 Candidatus Methanoperedens sp. | reverse complement strand
GTTTATAAACCGCAGATGGACACCCCAAGTCGCGCCTCGGGAGGGCGCATGCCTGAAGTGTACTGGTGCGCCATTATAGCGATTATTCGCCGGAAGTTTAGATTTCATAATTGATAATTGTGAATTGTCTCATTTAAACGTGCGCGCTCATTTAAATGAGCGGTTATTTCATAATGTGCGGTTCGTCCTGTTCCTTTCGGTATGAGTAGCCCTTCGAGCACGAGTTTCTTAAGAAGCCTTGCAGCCTGATATCTATTGATTCCACAGATTACCCTTGCCTCTTCATTTGTAATTCGCTCATTAGTTTTAAGATGATTTTTTAGAAGCTGAAGTTTTTGCTCCTCTGAAAGCCCTTTTATTCTTGTGTATTTTTCTTTTTCCCCTATAGAGGATAGTGTTTCATTAGAAAGCTGATAATACGTCCCCCTTCCTGCACCAATACGTTCAATAAATACTCCTTCCATTGAGTTCAAGAATTCAGACGTCTCTCTTTGAGTTCTCTGAAGTAAAATAGATGCTTCAGTTGTCGAAATTTTATCATTCCTTCTTAAATGATGCATGACTATTAATTCTTCAAGCCTCCAACCATGACCTTCTCTGGCTTTTCTTCCCACAAATTTAGCCATTGCTTCATCAAAAGCGCCATTCCTGATAATAACCTGAACCGCACCTGTAATTTCAGGATATTCGGGAGGCAATTTCCCATAGGAAAGAAGTCTGCGATACATCCTGTCCACTCCCAGACCTCCGCGGTTTACCGCCCCGATATGCTGGAATATTTCAGCTAAAAGAGGATTGCGTCTTACTGGTGGATGTGTCAGAATGTTATTCGGGGTTACGCCACCTATGAAGGAACCAGGGTTTGAAATCTCAATTCGATTAGAAAACACTCTTACATGGATTGAATCAGGCATTCATTTATCGTCCTCATTAGTCTTTTCATCCACCAGTTTTCTTTGTTCCCTTCCAGTTAAATGAAGATAATTTCCACTGGAAATTACACTTTTCCCAGTCTTTTCCTCAAGCTCTTTCCTTGTATTCTTTGCAATTGTACCACCTTCAACAGCAGAATCCTTGCATTCTTCAAATCCCAGGGAGTCTTTAGAAATTGTAATATCCGTTGTTGCTTTCTCACCGACCATAGTAAGTATCAACTCCCAGTCAGTCATATGGTCTCTCAGGTTCTGTTTGTCCCTTTCTAATCCTTTGAATTTTTTGTACTCACCAACAGTTTTTCCAAAGGTTGCCTTTGATATCTCATTTGTAAGTATCGCGAAGTCTTTTTGCTCCTGAATACCCCTTGTTTTCCATTCATCAGTTAAATCCTGCCTGATCGCGATGCCTCTTAGCCTCTTGTCGATCCAATCCTCTGGATAGCCTTTGAGTTCATAATATTCTTTAACTCTGTCCTGCGCCAGCTCTGGATTTTCTATTTCCTGTATCCTTTCGTATCCGATTTTGGCAAGCCATTGCTTAAATGGCTCTGCTTTTGGGGATGGAATCGATTGGATCAACCTGAAAGCATTTTTTGTGTTTACACAGTCAGCATATCTCAATTTGCCGTCCGCAGCAGGCAGTTTCAAACCGTGACAAATTGTCACGAGTTGAGGTTCTCTCTGCTTGAGTTTTCTCCAGTATGCAAGCTCATCCTTGC